>JACDAY010000057.1 GCA_013695195.1 Blastocatellia bacterium
TCGACGTAGTTAAAATCCATATCAACGGCACCGACGTTTACGATCGGCCCCGGAATTTTCGCGCCGAAATGCAGGGTAATCCCTTCGTCGGGCTGAATGTGAATTTCGATGCGGTTCGTCTTTAGGCGTTCAACGGGCGTATCGCGAAATAGCATGAACGGTGCCTTTTTGAATTGAATGATGATGCTTGAATGCTTCGTCGGCATTCGCTTGCCGGTGCGAATGTAGAAGGGAACGTCCGCCCAACGCCAGTTGTCGATGGAGAGTTTCATTGCGGCGAATGTTTCAGTGGGCGAATCGGGATCGACCTTTTCTTCGCTGCGATATGCGATAACGTTCTTTTTGTTGATTATCCCTTCGCCATACTGCCCGCGAACCGCTTTGTGCAGAGCATCTTCCGGCGATAACGGCTGCACCGCCTGTAATATCTTTGCTTGTTCGTCCCGTACCGAATTCGCTTCGAATGAAACCGGCGGCTCCATTGCGGTCAGCGTAACAAGCTGAAAAATATGATTCGGGATCATGTCGCGAAGAGCACCGGCACTCTCGTAATAGCCGCCGCGAGCTTCGACGCCGAGCTTTTCGGCGACCGTGATCTGCACGTGATCTATAAAATTTCGATTCCAGATCGGCTCGAAAATACTGTTGCCGAAACGAAAAACGAGTATATTCTGAACGGTCTCTTTACCGAGATAATGGTCGATCCGGTATATCTGCTTTTCTTTTAGAATCGCAAGCAGATCGGAATTAAGTTTTTTGGCTGATTGAAGATCGCGGCCAAAAGGTTTTTCATATATAAAACGCCGCCAAAGATCATTCTCCGCGCGGCCGAGTCCGTTTTTGACGATCTTTTTAGTAACGTTCGCAAAAAGGTCGGGCGGAATCGCCATATAATAAAAGAAATTCTCGGGAATATCGTGTTCCCTGCAGACATCGGCGAGTATTTTCTTTAAATCGTCGAAGAGTTTCTTGTCGTCATTGAAATCGCCGCCGGTATAATAGGTGCGGTCGGCGAACCAATCGAGAAGCTCCGAATCGAGCGTTTCTCCGGCAAACTCCTCTAAATTCTCAAAGATCTGCTTTTTAAAAGCGTCAGTTTTAAGTTCTTGCCGCCCAACGCCGACAATCGCAAAATTCTTCGGCAGAAAATTTTCCTTTGCAAGGTTGTAAAGTGCGGGGAAGAGTTTACGTTTCGTGAGATCGCCGGTCGCACCGAAAATAACCATCACGCACGGGTCTGGTGTTTTTTGAGTGTCGCTCATTCTGATTATTTTGCCACAGAGTTTACGGAGAACACAGAGACGAGAGGCGATGCTCGCGGCCCCTCTGTGGCTAAATTCCTATTTCTTCACGGAGTTCCCATTCACGAGCGTTCATTTCTCCGTTGTCAGATTCGTGATCGTAACCACAAAGATGCAACAGGCCGTGAAGAATTAACTGTTTGATTTCGGCTTCGAGCGTTAGTCCGTTTTCATCGGCTTGCTTTTGGGCTTGTTCGGCCGAAATGACAATATCGCCGAGATTATTTTTTTTAGGGTCGAATTCATCAGGTTCGTACGGAAACGAAAGCACATCGGTTATAGAATCCTTGCACCGGAAAATTTTGTTTAGCTCGATCATTCGCCGGTTTGAGACGAATGCTACGGTGAATTCTTTGTTCACCGCTTCAGTCACCGAATCGTGAAATAAGTCGATGAGCTGACGGAAAGGCTTTGTATCAAGCCGGACCTCTTTCTGTAGATTGACGATGGATGTCATCGAAATGTACGCCTGCTTTTGAAATAACTGATCACGAATTCCTCAACCCGGCTGACAACATCGCGCTAATAAAATCGGCGATTAAGTAAGGTAGTCTATAGAGGTCAATCTTCCTGACGATCATTCGGAATGAGCTTCATACGCTTTGACGATCAACTGCACGAGTTTGTGCCGAACGACATCTTTGTCAGTAAAATAAACGAACTCAATCCCTTCAAGGTCCTTCAAAATAATCTCAGCTTCCTTAATTCCGCTTTTTTGCCCCCGTGGAAGATCGATCTGAGTTCTGTCGCCCGTGACTACGGCTTTCGAGCCAAAACCGATACGCGTCAGGAACATTTTCATTTGTTCACTGGTTGTATTCTGTGCCTCGTCGAGAATAATGAACGCATCGGACAGCGTGCGGCCGCGCATAAATGCAAGAGGCGCGATCTCGATAATGCGTTTTTCGAGCATTTTGGTAACGCGCTCGGCATCGACTAGGTCGAATAATGCGTCGTATAGCGGCCGCAGATATGGATCGACCTTTTCCTGCAAATCGCCGGGAAGAAAACCGAGACGCTCACCGGCCTCGACTGCGGGACGCGTCAGGATAATACGGCTCACCTGTTTCTTCATCAAAGCATCAACGGCCATCGCTACCGCCAAAAAACTTTTGCCTGTTCCGGCAACGCCGATACCGAAAACGAGGTCGTTGCCGGCTATCGCATCCAGATATTTTCGCTGGTTCGCCGTTTTGGGGGCAACCTGTTTTTTGCCCGATGGATTAAACCGCGCCTTCAAAAAATAATCGCGAAGGCTGTATGCCCGGTCTTCGGCGATCTGTTTGAAAGCATCGCGCAGCTCACGATCGGTGAAGGTATTGCCGTCCGCGAAAAGATCGCCAAAATCCTTTAGTATCTGTTCGACCGTATCGATGTCGCGGGAATCGCCGTCAATCAGCAGTTCGTTTCCCCTCGCTCCGATGGTTACATCGAGAAGAGATTCGAGATATTTAATGTTTTGGTCCTGGACGCCAAAGAGTGTGTTTAATCCTTGCGGCGGAAGTTCTAATTTCTTTAAATTGCTCAAATCGAAAAATCCCAAAATTAAAGTTTAAAGTGATTAACCGAGGCTACTAAAACGCCTTTCTGCTGTCAACAGATTTTCTAAACAAGTTGGAACTACTTTGACAAATCGATGGCATAAATATTGCTGTGCTAAAAAGCAAACGGATAGCTGTTCGAAAGTTATAGCAAAAAAAGGATGGTGGATTCGATGCTCACAAATCAAATACAAAACGGCGGCGACGGCGGTACTTATCAATCGGCAATCCGCGCTCAGGCAATCAATGCTGAAGAGCCGGGCGAAAACTCGATTAAACGAAATGTGCGGCCGGTTACGACAAGTTCACAGGCGACCGACATATATAACCGAGCAAGACAAATCTATTTCCGAGCTCGCAGAAGCAACCGATCCCGCGCACTAAGTATTCTCTAATAAGGAGATGATTATGCCCAGAGGAGACAAAGACAAATACACGGATAAACAAAAACGTCAGGCAGAGCACATCGAAGAAGGTTACAAAAAGGAAGGCGTTTCCACCGATGAAGCGGAAAGCCGGGCGTGGGCTACGGTAAATAAACAGGATGGCGGCGGTAAAAAAAGCGGTTCAGGCCGCAAGAAATCCAGCTCTTCTAAATAATTTAAATAATTTGGTTGACGGATAAATTGCGGATTTCGGCTTATCCCGTAAAGAATAAGGAAAGTGCAGCTTTGATTTGCCTTTCCTTTTTCTATTACGGACGTAGAATATTTCAAAGGGCTATGCAATGAAAACGGACAAAGGGAAGAAATCAAACGTAGCGAAAACGAACACGGCAGCCGGTCAATTAGGGGACCGGCCTAAAAGTCCGTTGCCGAAGCAAAAGCAGCCGCGCCCGGGCATCGAGAAACAAATGAAGCCGCGTCCGCAATTTCTTGCTCAAAAATATAAAGGTTCCGGAAAACTGAAAAACAAAGCTGCTATCATTACCGGCGGTGATTCGGGCATCGGGCGTTCGGTGGCAATTCTTTACGCACGCGAAGGCGCCGATGTTGCATTGGTTTTTCTTAAGGAAGAAAAGAGCGACGCGTTGGAAACAGCAAAGTATATTGAGGCGGAGGGCCGCAAAGCATTATTAATTGCCGGGGACGTAAAGGATCCGAAATTCTGTGAAAAAGCAATCGAAAAGGCAGCAAATGAATTTGGCAGACTCGATATTCTGGTAAATAACGCTGCTTTTCAAAAACATCAGAAATCAATCGAGGATATTTCCGATGAACAGTTCGAAATGACCTTTCGAACAAACATCTTTGGATACTTTTATATGGCGAGGGCTGCGGTAAAACATCTACCGAAAGGCGGAGCAATTGTAAACTGCGGCTCGATTACGGGCCTCGAAGGAAGTAAGGAATTGATCGATTATTCAGCTACCAAGGGCGCAATTCACTCGTTTACTAAATCTCTCGCCCAAAGTCTCGTGGAAAAGGGAATACGTGTTAATTGTGTTTCCCCGGGCCCGGTTTGGACTCCATTAAATATTGCGGATAAAGAGCCTGAAGATGTTGCGAAACACGGCGCCGATACGCCGATGAAACGTCCCGCCCAACCTGAAGAGATTGCTCCGGCATTTGTATTTTTTGCCTCGAATGCTGATTCCAGCTACATTACGGGCGAGGTTTTGACCTTATTGGGCGGCGAAACTACCGCTGGATAACAAGACACCGCGAAAAAGCTGCAACGAAATCATAAATCAAGGTTCCACGGAAGTGGGGTAAAGGCGACGGCCGAAATGACAGACGGTAACCTTGCGGAACCAAAATTCACACCCGTCTTTGCGCCAAAACGCGGCGTTATGATATTCTTACTCCTTTGTTATATTACCTATTTCCTATCTATATAGAGGAGCAATTTATTTCAAATGGCTAATGAAGCAGGCGAGCAGATCGGACGTGTTGTGCAGATCATCGGGCCGGTTGTCGACGTGGAATTTTCGGATTATTTACCGCCTATTTATCAGGCGCTTCAAATCACTTCGGACGGTTTCGATGTAGAAACACCGGTTGAGGTAATTGCCGAAGTGCAGCAGCACCTTGGCGAAGGACGCGTACGCGCCGTTTCGATGCTTCCGACCGACGGCATGGTCCGCGGTATGAAGGTTATAGATCAGGGCGGCCCGATCACGGTTCCCGTCGGTGAAGCGACATTAGGACGCGTGATGAACGTGATCGGCGATCCGGTGGACGAACTTGGTCCGGTCGATTCCGAAACCAGGGCTTCGATTCATCGTCATGCACCGTCGTTCGACGAGCAGGCGACGGAACTCGAGATGTTCGAGACTGGGATTAAAGTTATCGACCTTATTCAACCGTTCAAACGGGGTGGAAAAATCGGCCTTTTTGGCGGTGCGGGCGTTGGCAAAACAGTCTTGATCCAGGAATTGATTACGAATATCGCTACCGAGCATAGCGGCTTTTCGGTATTCGCCGGCGTTGGCGAACGGACGCGCGAAGGCAACGATTTGCTGCGCGAATTTGTCGAGTCGAAAGTTATCGCCTATGGTGATGCTTTTACTCACAATATGGAAAAAACTGGCGAATTTGACATGTCAAAAGTTGATAAAAACGCCTTAAAAGATTCCAAAGTGGCATTGATTTACGGACAGATGACAGAGCCTCCGGGAGCCAGATTGCGGGTTGCACTGTCTGGTTTGACGGTTGCCGAGTATTTCCGCGACCAGGGTAACGATGTGCTTTTTTTCGTTGACAATATTTTCCGATTTACTCAGGCCGGCTCTGAGGTATCCGCGCTATTGGGACGAATGCCGTCGGCGGTAGGTTATCAGCCGACTCTCGCGTCTGAAATGGGCGAGATGCAGGAACGAATTACTTCGACGAAAACCGGCGCGGTTACTTCAATTCAAGCCGTCTATGTTCCGGCGGACGATTACACCGATCCGGCACCTGCTACGACTTTTGCCCATTTGGACGCTGTAACGGCGCTTTCTCGTCAGATCGTGGAATTGGGAATTTATCCGGCAGTCGATCCGCTCTCTTCGAACTCGACGATTTTGACACCCGATATTGTTGGCGAGGAGCACTACGACACGGCTCAGTCGGTCAAACGCATTTTACAGCGGTATAAGGATTTGCAGGACATCATCGCGATTCTTGGCCTTGATGAATTGAGCGAAGACGATAAACAGACTGTCGCCCGTGCCCGTAAGATCCAGCGTTTCTTCTCGCAGCCGTTCTTCGTTGGCGAGCAATTTACAGGTCTGAAAGGTGAATACGTTAAAATTGAAGACACCATCAAAGGCTTCCGCGAGATTCTTGAAGGAAAATGCGACGATATGCCCGAACAGTCGTTTTATATGGTCGGCACTATCGAACAAGCGCGAGAGAAGGCGAAGAAAATGGCCGCGGGAGCTTAACAGTCCAATGTCCAAAGACCAAAGACCGAAGTCGTAGGACATCGCATTTCGACATTTGTACATTGGACATTGGATTTTGGACATTGGACTAATATGCTCAAATTAGAAATCGTAACTCCCGAAAAACGCGTGATCGACGAAACTGTTGAATCCGTTACGGTTCCGACCGCGACCGGTGAAGCAGGCATTTTGACCAGCCATGCACCGCTTATCTCTGCGCTTAAACCCGGAATTCTCAGCTATTCTAATAAGGGCGTAACCGCGAAACTAGCCGTCTCCGGCGGATTTGTCGAAGTCAGCGGCGATCAGGTTTCCGTCATGACCGATACCGCCGAAAATGCCGACGAGATCGACGTCGAAGCCGCCCGTGCAATGCGTTCCGACGCCGAAAAGACCCTCGCTGCCACTGCCTCCGCTTCCATCGAGGAAACCGAAGCCATTCGCGAACAACTCGATGCCGCCAACGCCCGTCTCGAACTAGCCGCTGGCCGATAATATCAAATGTAACGCCGCCGTGTCCCGACGGCTGTCTCGGGAGTGTCCTACTCACGCATCCTGACGCCAGGACAGCCATCCGGACGCCACGCTTTGACAATCGAACAATTCTGTATATACTCTGTCCTATCATTTTCCGTTAGCTCGATTGCATAGCGAAGCGTTCCGCTTGCTTTTCAAAGTGGTGCTTCCCAAGTCCAATAAAATCAAAAAACCTCAGGAGAGAATATGAATCTATTCTTGCGTCTCACGTCTGCGGCTGCGTTTTCACTATGTTTCTTTGTGTCGGTATCAAATGCTCAAGCAAGCCTTGCGGCGATCAATACTGCTTATACGCAAAACTTTGACACTCTGGCTTCGACGGGTACAGACACTACATTTACCGATAACGCCACCTTACCGGGATGGTATTCAACTCGCACTACTTACCTTCCCAGCACTGGAAGCAATACCGGCGGATCGCTATACAGCTTTGGCTCTACGTCTTCGTCCGAGCGTGCTCTTGGTAGTCTGGCTTCCGGCGGTACAGGCACAATTCGTTACGGAGTAAGACTGAAAAACGACACCGGAGCGGTGATTACTTCCCTGGGCATATCGTTTACCGGCGAGCAATGGCGAAAAAGTGGTGTGACCGTTAGTCACAGTCTCACATTCGATTATCGTCAGGCATCCACTATTACTGACCTAACAACCGGAACCTTTACCTCATTTTCTAGTCTGGATTTTACTAGCCCTGTTAACACCACTACCGGTTCCGCCCTTGACGGGAATGCCGCCGCAAATCGAACCATAAAGGCCGCCATCATAAATGTCACGATTCCTGTAGGCGAAGAAATCATGCTCCGCTGGAACGACATCGATGATACCGGATCTGATCATGGTCTCGCGATTGATGACCTGTCAATAACGCCTCGTGCCGGTACGTTGGCAGCGGGCGCTTCGCTTGGCGGCCGGATTGTAACGTCGAATGGACGAGGAATTCGCAACGTGGTCGTGATTGTTTCCGGCAACAATTTAAAAGAGCCGAAGAGCGCGAAAACCGGAGCGTTCGGTTACTACAACTTTGAGGATCTAAGTGCCGGCGCGACTTATATCGTTACCGTAAACAGTAAAAGATTTGGGTTCCAGATACCGAGCCGTGTAATAACTTTGCACGACCAGATCGCGGATGTAGATTTTATTGCAGAACCGTAAAAGCGAAGCGGAGATCGAGACGTTAATCATTGGGCCATAGTGCCCAATTTTTTTTCCGATGCGGCATCTTTAGTATTTTTTTTGATGCGGCATCTTTAGTATTTTTTTAACAGATAGGGAAGCAATCGATTCGCGTTGAAAATAGAAAAAGCTCCGTCACCGGACGGAGCTTTTGGATTTGAAGATGAAATAAAGCAGATATTCAACGGAGGATTAACGATAAATATGCTCGCCGCGATAGTTTTTCCACTCGCTTTCAAAATAATCTGCATCTTCGGTGGTGCGCGGTTTAACTCCCAAGACAGTACCGCCATCTTTAATACCTGTTTCGTACAATTTTGCACGTTCCTCCGGGATTCCCCAACCGATTAATGCACCGACCAAACCACCGGCAGCTCCACCTGCGCCCGCACCGACAAGAGCGGCAACGATCGGACCTGCAACCACTAACCCTAAACCCGGGAGTAAAACGTTTGTACCAATAGCAGCTATGCCGCCGATAATCGCGCCCAAAGTTCCGCCAATCGCAGCCCCGGCTCCGGTGCCTTCCAATGCTTTGCTTCCAAGCTCCGTATCTGCACCGTCAACATAATCACGATCGCGTGTCTGATCCGACATAATTACGTTGATCTCGTCATCCGAATAACCGCGAGTTCTAAGTGAATTATACGCCTTCTCGGTACTTTCGCGATCTCGAAACATACCGGTCAACATTCCACCTGCCGCTTGTCTTGATGTAGCTTCATTATTCATAATTTTTTAATTGCTCCCTGTTGTTTGAATTTAGCCTCGGGCTATTGGAAATATATACTGCAAACCATATGCCGAAACTTAGCCGCCTGTAACTTGAATTATTACAACAGAAAGAGGTCGAGGATTTAAAGTAAGACACAAACAAGTGTATCAATTTCATACAGCCTGGGCGTTAATGTCGATACACTCACATCGAAAAAACGAAAAATCATTCATTTATTTGATAGTTCAAAATAAAAGACGCACCGATGTGCGCCCATTATATCTAAATTTATATAAAAATTGACTCGAACTAATTACCCTTTTTCGCCGTGAACGATATCGGTGGAAGCCCCTGGCCGGACATTGTTCCGCTCATGTTGCCTCCGTCTATCTTACCGTCCATTCGGATTTCCATCTGTTGTCCCTGGATCTCGGCGTTGATTATTCCGGTAAACATATTCCCGCTTACTTTGCCGTTTTGAACGGTTCCGTTACCGGGTTCCGACGACATGGTGCCGGAAAAACCCGCGCCTTCCTGTTTCAGATCAAGCAGGACGTCAACGCTCTGTCCTCCTACATCGGCTGTAACTTTCCATTTACCCGCAACATTTACCGCCGGAGCTGCGCTCATATCAACTGCCTTGACGAGTGTAACGGTTTTCGGATCAACACTAATCTCGGCTAAACGCTTTGCAACCTCAGGCGTCATAGTCGATTGAAAGCGTCCTCCCAAGTGTTTCGCCAAAAACTTCTCGGCCGTTGCGATCATAGCCATGTTGTTGACTGGACGTGCAAAGCCGTGCCCTTCGTCCGGTGCGACAAGATATTCGACAGGATAATTTCGATCACGCAATGCAATGACGATCTGATCGGATTCACGTTTATTTACACGCGGATCATTTGCGCCTTGAACGACTAGTAACGGCGTCTTTATCTTATTGGCTGAGGTTAATGGAGATTGACGAACAAGCTGAGCCTTTCCTTCGGTTGTTTTGGCATCGCCCATTCGTTTCGCAAAGACGATTCGTCCCGCTTCCCAATACGGCGGAATCGTTTCCAGCAGCGTTACCAAGCTCGATGGTGCGACGATCGCCACGCCTGCCGCATATAGATCCGGCGTGAAGGTAACACCTGCGAGC
Organism: Blastocatellia bacterium; assembly: GCA_013695195.1. GTDB lineage: Bacteria > Acidobacteriota > Blastocatellia > Pyrinomonadales > Pyrinomonadaceae > OLB17. Next base: position 9,776 of record JACDAY010000057.1, read on the forward strand.
GTTGCGTAGCCGCCGTAACTTCCACCCATTATCCCTACTCGTTTAGGGTCGGCAATGCCCTGGTCGACTAGATATTTAACGCCCCATGTGATGTCGTCCTGCATCTTCTGGCCCCATTCGTTGTTACCGGCGTTAAGGAACTTTTTGCCGTAACCGGTTGAAGCCCGGAAATTCGGCTGCAAAACGGCATAACCGCGATTTGCCAGAAACTGCGCGTAAGAATTATAACCCCAACCGCTTCGCGCCCAAGGCCCGCCGTGCGGGTTGATGACAACGGGCAGATTTTTTGCCGGAACGCCTTTCGGCAAAGTCAAAAATGCGGGTATTTCCAGGCCGTCGGAAGATTTGTAACGCACGGCCGTCATCGGCGCGAGAGATTCGCGCGAAAGTTTTTCGCGGATGCTGTATTGCTTGGTTAGCTTCTTATTTTTGCGGTCGAACAAATAAACTTCGCCCGGTTCCGTGTCGCTGCTAGCCGAAATTAGCCACAGATTTTCGTCTTTGGTGGAGGAATTGAAACTAATGTCCGTATTCAGCAGCTTGGCTTGAACGAATTTGTAATCGGCTTCAAAATCTTTGTTTTTGAAATAGTATCGAACCCGGTCGTCGTTATAAGTCGTAGCGATAAGTTCATCGCTGACTTCCGAAAAAGCTGCGCCGCCGAAATCAACTTTCTTCATTGGATCGCTTTCAACGATTTCTTCCTTTCCCGTGGCGACATCGAGCAGAACGAGCTGCGTCAAATCAGGATTGCCTTTGTTTGTTTCGATATAAACGCGCTTATTGTCTTTGTGAAAACGAATCGCCGAACACTCTTCAAAAACATTACACGAATAAATCGAACGCGGTTTTTCGCCGTCGAGAAGTAAAATTTCCGTATCGCCCGTTTGCGGCGAGCGTATCGCCAAACGCATTTTATCCGTGTTGTCAAAAATTACGCCTTGCAGGCGGTCTTTGTTTTCCGTTACCAGAGTCCGCTCGCCGGTCGAGATTTTCACTTTGTAAACGTCGTGCCATGCTTTATCGCGTTCGTTCAATCCGACATACATCGCGTCCGGATCGCTTTCAGGCACAGCGAAAATGTATGCACGAACGCCTTTTGCGTCAGTGATATTTCTCGCCATCGGAACGTCCGAATTTTTCGCCGGAGTTTCCGCCGGGTTAACGGCGTAAACA
>JACDAY010000086.1 GCA_013695195.1 Blastocatellia bacterium
ATCTCGTCAAAGTTTTTAGCGTTTCTTATTGCTTCGTTCTTTTTCATTTTGTTTGCCTCTTAACGTGAAGTATTCGGTTTACGTCTGAGGCTTCGCGGCTTTCTTGGCTAAGAGCTTTCTTAGATAAGCTTTTTGTTCGGCAAAAGACATGTTCATGATTTCCCGGCTTAATTGGTCACGAATCTCACGCATTGATTTTACGGCGTCATAGGTTTTAGTGTTTTTATCCGTTTTCGTTTTCATAATTCCAGGATTTCGATTGGCGTTCTAATTTCAAGCATCGTGTGGTTATTTTTCAGATTAACAGCATTATACCCTCTAATCCGCTTTAAATTAACGATATGCTTAAAATTCCAACTAACAAGCACGTCGACTTTATTTATTGTCGCAATTGCAATGTGTTGACAATCGGCCTTGCTCGTCGCTCCGACAACCCCTTCCGCAATATAGCGATCCGCTAAATTGTTAGCCTGCTCGGTTAGCTCAACTAATTCTATCTGCTTTTTAGAATAATTATCCAGGTGATCGCGAACACGTTCCGGGGCACGAAGCAATTCCGCCCGCATCAATTCCGAGACAACCAAAATTATCTCACCCTTCTCAACTTTTTGAAAAAATGCTATGGTGTATTCTTCAAATTCTTCGTCGTAAAAACCGCCAACAACGGATGTATCAATATAAATTCTCATTATTCATTTGTCTTGTACTTTTCCCGGTGCGAAAGAACCCGGTCGTTACCGTTCCCGGTTCTGACAGCGAAGATCATTCCTTCCAATCAGGCGTGTGGAAGATTCCTTCTTTGTCGGTTCGCTGATATGTGTGGGCGCCGAAAAAGTCGCGCTGTGCCTGGATGAGATTTGCGGGTAAGCGTTCGGAGCGAAATGCGTCGAAATAGGCGAGGGCTGATGACAGGCACAAGACAGGAACGCGGCTGTCAGTAAATTTTTCGACCGTCTCACGCCAATCTTTGCGATTTGCGTTGAGAATTTCGGCAAATGTATCGTCCAGGATCAAATTCGGCAGCTTTGGATTTTCCGCGAATGCACGGCTCATATCTTCGAGCAGGGCCGAGCGGATGATACAGCCGCCGCGCCATATTTTAGCGATTTCCGCAAGGTTCAACCCATAGTTTTTCTCGATCGAAACTGTTTGCAAAAGCGAAAGTCCCTGGGCATAGGTTACGATAAACGAGCTCAACATTGCGTTTTTCAGCTCTTCTACAAATTGCGGAAAATCAGACGCGACATATTCGCGCAAGTCGGCGTTTTTCTGAGCGTCGCTGCTGTTGCTGCTCATTGGGCCGGCGGTTTTCGCGGCCTGCTCGCCGATGCTCGCTTGGTGATGCTCGCTAACAACCGTTTTAACTTCCTCTTTTGCCAGCGCGGCCTTCAGATCGTGCTGAGGCTCGCTTGAGACCGTTTTGCCGTCAGCGGACATCTGCTCGCCCGTGGCAGTCGGCTGACTGCTGAATTTTTTGGCGATCAGGATGCGGACTTCCTTTTGCGACGAGATCTGCCGCATTGAAACCGCCGAATCGATTGTAGGGATTGGCACGCCGAAGTCCATCGCCGCCTGGGAAGTCCATTTGCCGGTTCCTTTTTGCGCGGCCTTGTCCAAAACCATCTCTACCAGCGGTTTGCCGGTTTCCCCGTCTATTTTCTCCAAGACTTCTTTCGTAACCTCAACGAGGAACGAATTCAGCTCGGTGTCGTTCCAATGAGCAAAAGTTTTGCTCATCTGCTGATAATCCATCTTCAAAACCCGGAGCATAAAATCGTAGGTTTCCGCCAGAATCTGCATCAGGCCGTATTCGATGCCGTTGTGGACCATCTTGACGAAATGCCCCGCCGATCCGCTGCCCATATAGGCAACGCACGGCTCACCGTTCACTTTCGCCGAGACCGCCTCGAAGATCGGTTGCACACGCTTGTAAAACGCGGGGCTTCCGCCCGGCATAATGCTCGGCCCGTGACGCGCGCCCTCTTCGCCGCCGGAAACTCCTACGCCGAGAAAACCAATGCCCTTTTCGATCAAATATGTCTCACGCCGCTCCGTATCGAGAAAATGCGAATTCCCTCCGTCAATAATTAAGTCTTCGGCTTCAAGGTGCGGCAGCAAATCGTTTAAGACCGAATCGACAATCGGCCCGGCCGGCACAAGGATCATAACGATTCGCGGAACTGAGAGTTTAGATACGAATTCCTTCACATCGCCCGCTGTCTCGATTTGAAAACCCGTACCTTCTTCCAGCAGCAGGCTGCGTTTTTCAGCGTCCAAATCATAACCAACGCATGAAAAGCCATTCTCGGCAACATTAAGCAAAAAATTCCTGCCCATTGTTCCGAGGCCAATCATTCCGAATTGCCCTAGTTTCATAACTTTGATTATACGTTCCAAATATCGGCTGACGCTAATCTCTTTCGCCAGAATAACCCGCCTTCGGAAAAGATCCCATAGAACCATTTGAGCAAATGCCCACTGCCTGATTCCTTTTCTGCGAGCCAGGCTTCGCCTTTCAATCCACAGACCTGAGTTACATTCGATACGAAAGATTCCGGCAATTTTTTTTCAAACTCTTTGCCATCAATTTGACGAGTCTAACGCGTCTGTCGGATTCTAAACAAATGAAAACTCTACTCGAAGCAATTCGCCCGACAACTTTTATCGAAGCTCAGAAACTTCGCGATCATCTCGGAATCGATCTGACAATTGCGAGCGAGACATTTCAGCATACGGGGAGCTTTAAATTTCGTGCGGCATACAATCTTGCCCTGAACGTTCCGAATGACGAGATTTTAACTGCTTCGTCTGGAAATTTCGGCCAGGCTTTGGCGTATGCTTGTAAGCTGCTTGGCAAAAAATGCACAGTCGTAATGCCTGAGACTTCAGCCAAAGTGAAAATCGATGCTGTACTCTCTTATGGAGCGACTGTCGATCTGGTCGATACCAAAGTTATCGGGAGAAATGAGCGTGTCGCGCAACTTGCCGAATCGATGCCAAACGCGTATTTCGCCAGTGCATATGATGATAAATACGTTGTTGAAGGCAATTCAACACTCGGCGAGGAGCTTGCGGAGAAAGATTTTGATGTTGTTATAGTTCCAGTTGGCGGCGGAGGATTGATCTCAGGAATTATATCTGGCACGAAATGTGTTGGCTGTTGTACGGATGTTATCGGCGCCGAACCCTTGTTGGGAAATGATGCAGCCCGTTCACTAAGAGCCGGAAAAATAATTACTAACAAAACTGAGCCGGAGACAATCGCGGATGGCGCCAGAACTATCTCGCTAGGAAATCTAAATTGGCCGATAATCAAAGAATGTGTTTCCGGAATCATCGAAGTCTCCGAGGAAAATATTAAACAAGCCGTGCGGCTGTATTTTGAACTAGCAAATTTGAAGTCGGAGCCAACGGGCGCATTAAGTCTCGGAGCCATTCTTGAGCATTCGTCCGTCTTTCCGGGTAAAAAGGTTTGTGTTGTGGTTAGCGGCGGGAATGTTGACGCGGATGTTTATCGAAACATTATAGAAAATCAAGATTAGATTTATTAAGATCAGTTAATAATTTGCAGTTAGGAAGGCCCGCTTGCGGCCGCTCTTTTTAATCCAATTATAATTTCATCATCTAAATAATGCGCAGAGAGCGGGTGCAGAGCAACCCTTCCGGACCTGCAATTTATTTTGTTGATCCGTTTAGTGCAGAGCTTTAACCGCGAACTTCCTCTACAAACGTTACACGATTAATCTCGTGCAATGTCGTTACGCCGCCAAAAACCTTTTTCACGGCTGATTCGCGCAGGCTGGTGAGGCCTTCTTTTTCGGCCTGGCGTCGAATTTCCGAGCCGGGGCGGCGCTCGATGATCATCTCCCTGATCGAGTCGGACATATCCAAAAGCTCGTGGATTGCGGTCCGGCCGCGATAGCCGGTGTGGTTGCATGCGTCGCAGCCGACGTTCATAAAAAACTCCTGCCCGCCAACGTCCTCCGGCCGCAGACCGGATTCGCGAAGGTCCTCTGCCGTCGGCTTAAAATGGCGTTTGCAAACGGGGCACAGCAGTCTCACGAGCCTTTGTGCCAATACGCAGTTTAGCGATGACACGAAGTTGTAAGGCTCGACGCCCATGTTCAAAAAACGGCCGATGACGTCGATAACGTTGTTGGCGTGGACCGTGGTGAAAACAAGATGGCCCGTCAGCGCCGATTGTATGGCGATCTGCGCCGTTTCCTCATCACGGATCTCTCCGACCATTATCTTATCGGGGTCATGCCGCAGGATCGAACGCAGGCCGCGGGCGAAAGTCAACCCCTTTTTCTCGTTAACCGGAATCTGCATGATTCCCTGCAGCTGATATTCAACAGGGTCCTCAATGGTGATGATCTTATCTTCTTCGTTGCGAATTTCGTTCAAAGCGCCGTAAAGCGTCGTCGTTTTACCCGAACCGGTCGGCCCTGTAACCAAAACCATGCCGTAAGGCTCTTTTATATAAATTCTGAAACGTTGAATGTCCTCCGGATCGAATCCCACAACATCGAGGCTTAAATTCTTGAATTCTTCGGAGATTTGTTCCTTATCAAGAATACGGATCACACAGTTCTCGCCAAACACCGACGGTAAAATGGACACGCGAAAATCGACCGTTCGCCCTTTGTAACGCACACGGAAACGCCCGTCCTGCGGAATGCGGCGTTCGGCAATGTCGAGCTCCGACATTACCTTTATACGCGAGAGCAATGTCTGGTGGTAAGCAATATCAATCGGGTCGACTTTCGCGTACAGAGCGCCGTCGATGCGGAATTTGACTCGGACATCGCGGTCGCCGGCTTCGATGTGAATATCGGATGCGCGGGATTCCATCGCGTTATAGACGATCGTATCGACCAGTTTTATGATAGGCGACATGTCGGAATCCGACGCGAGGCGGTCGAGGTCTAGAACCTCTTCGCCTTGCTCGGTTTCCTTTACAAGCGAGATCTTGAAACCGGAAGCTGCTTCCTGCAAAACGCGCTGCGTCGCGTCGCCTTTCTTTAGAACCACGTCTATCGCGCCCTGCGTTGCAATATACGGGACGATGCGGACATTGAGCGCATTTTCGAGTTCGTCCAGGCGTTCCAGATTCGTCGGGTCCGCCATAGCCGTATGGAGATCGCGGCCTTCACGTTTTAACGGGACGAAATGACTGCGCAGCATCATTTCAACCGGAATTTTCGCCAGCTCTTCGTAATCGATAGGCGATTCGCCATCGCTGGGAAGCAAATCGATATAAGGAAGACGGTAGCGGCGGGCCAGCTGCTTTGCCTCCACCACTTCCGGCGGTTCGTTTTCGAGAAAATCGGAAAGCTCGATTTTTGTTGAAGGGACCTGCGTTGTGTTGCCGTTGGTTTGATTGCTCATGCTAAAATCCTTATGCTTCGTAAATTGAAGATATCTCAGCCTCGTTCACGAGGCTTTCCCGAAGGGTCAATAGCCACGTCGTTTACGGCGTGGAACAAATTGAAATATAATCTCAGCCCGTTTTAACGGGCTTACAAATCAGTGGCTTAAGCCTAGAGAGAAGGACGTTAAAACGCCCTCTATAAAAATTTGAATCGCTTACCACGCCGTAAACGACGTGGCTATGGCCGAGAAACGCGGAAAGGCAGCCTAAGCCGTCTAAGAAACAATTTCCACTCACACAAATGCAATGTAATAAAACGCTCACGATATCGCGCCTTTTAATCAACATTCTTCCCGACTAATATTTAACTTTGTTCCGAGTTTGGCGGCCTGTTCCTTACCAATTCCCTTTTCCGATAAATCAATTTGAATGGGCCGTAAAAAGGTTACCAAAACCTTCGATTCAGTCAATTCCAAGGGTGCTTCGTTGAGCACTATCTTGCCGTCTTTATAAGTTCCCTCTATAGTCAACATATTTATCAGCGTC
>JACDAY010000090.1 GCA_013695195.1 Blastocatellia bacterium
GCAGTGTGAAGGCACCACTCGGGGTAACGCGGGCGAGCCGGCCGAAATTGGCACCCGCAGCACCAAAAAGCGCTTCGCGGTCGGCGGGATCACCCGCGAATCCGGTGGTCAAGTAGGCATTGCCGCGACCTTGAAAGCCTATGTCATGAATGCCCGTGGCGAAATTTCCGTCAGTTGCCAGAGAAGGCAGGCCAGATGCGATACGTTTTGCGCCTCCCTTTCGCAGATCGATGCGAGTAATGGCCCCGCTCTCACCGAAACAACGCGGTCCTTCGGGTCCCGCGCCGCAAGGTCCCAGTCCGCCGCGGCCCGCTTCTGCAACGTAAACAGCACCGTCGGGCCCAAACGCTAGGCCACGCGGGTTATCAAGTCCTGACGCAATGATTGAAACGGAGACATGCGCAGCGATACTCGGCGACGATGTCATTCGAGGCGACTCCGTCGTTTTAGCGAGTGTCATATCGGTTTGCCATACAAAAGCAACGACCGTAACTGCGGCGACAAGCGACAAACTGAATACGTATAAGCTAACGTTGTAATTTTTGATCTTCATAATATCCTCCTAAGTTTCGTCAAAATTCTTTCTTCGGGTGACATAGTCTGTTAAACTCGCCTGGTAAAAATATCGCAAAATCAGTGACACTCGATATTCCTTTGCCCGAATGACAGCAAGAATTGCCGATGTACTGTTAAAAGGTCTTAAAAATCGTGGTAAAAAGTTCCAAAATTTTCCAAAATACCAAATGAGCGAGTTAGAGAGCCATAGGATCGTCTTCGCAGAGTTCGAGTTAGATACTGCCCGCCGTAAGCTCTACCGCGATGGCCGGTCGGTAACTCTTTATTCGAAAACTTTCGATTTGCTCGAGTTTTTGGCGGAGAAAAGCGGGACAGTTATTACAAAGAACGATATTCTCAACAGGGTCTGGGCCGGACAATTCGTCGAGGAGGCGAATTTGTCGGTGCAGATATCAGCCCTGCGAAAAGCTCTTGGTGAAAGTAAGGATGCGCCGCGTTTTATCGTCACTATTCCGGGCACCGGATATAAGTTTGTGGCCGACGTTCACAACCCGGGCGATACACCCGACCAGGAAAGCCGCGAGCTTGCGGCCAGAGATGAGGAAATTAACAAGTTGGCTGCAGGTCGGATCGGAGAATCAAGATCGGATCAACGCTATGCACTTTTCGCCGCTGCCGGCTTGGGACTCCTGATCCTTTTTGGGCTTGCGGCGTATCGATATTTCTCGGATGATCAAGAAAAGCGGATTGATTCTATTGCCGTTTTGCCATTCGTTAGCCAGAACCTAAATTCGGGCAACGAATACCTGGCCGATGGCTTGGCTGAGAGCGTGATCTATTCTCTCTCCGGTCTTCCCGAGCTGCGCGTGATGTCCCGCAATTCGACGTTTCGGTATAGAGGAAGCGAGGCAGACGCAAAAAGTATCGGCCTGGAATTGAATGTGCAGGCCATCTTGACGGGTCGCGTCGTCCAACAAAATGATAATTTGTCTGTCAGCGCCGAACTCGTTTCGGCCAACGACAATTCCGTCATCTGGGGAGAGCAGTTCACCCGAAAAATGTCAGATCTGGAAAGGCTTCAAACCGAAATTGCCGAAGCATTTTCGCAGAAACTACGTCCCAAAGTTATCAATACCGGTATCTACCCTGCCGATAGGCCGCAACTCGATAACCCGGAAACCTATCGCCTCTACCTGCTCGGACGTTACCATCTCAACCGCTTGACGGACGACGATTTCCGAAAAGCCGCCGATTACTTTCAGCAGGTGATTGCCAGGCAGCCAAATTATGCTCCGGCGTATGCCGGGTTGGCCGAGTCTCACCATCGGCTCAGCGGCTATAACGCCGTTTCGCCGCATCACGGATTTCCGAAAGCGAGAGAGGCTGCGTTAAAAGCTCTGGAATTGGATCCAACGCTAGCCGAGGCTCACGCCACGCTTGCCGCGGTCAAACATCTATACGATTGGGACTGGCCGGCGGCGGAAGCCGAATTCATGCGTGCCATTGAACTTAACCCGAACTCGTCGGACACCCGCCAAACGTACGGCTTTTATCTTTCAACCCTGGGACGATTTGACGAGGCGATTGCAGAGATACGGCGTGCCCAGGAGCTTGATCCGCTCTCGATTGAAAAGATTGCGGGGCTTGGCGAAGTGCATTATCTTCGACGAAACTACGATCAGGCGATAGAGCATTATCATAAAGTTCTCGACATGGAACCGAATTCGGGTTTTGCCCATTGGGCCACGGGCCGCGCCTTGCTGGCAAATGGAAAGTACGAGGAAGCGATTGCTGCTTTTCGGCGATCGATCCCGCTTTCCGGGGACAGTCCGGACGAACGCGCGGAACTCGCTCGCGCTTTTGCACGCATGGGCCGAAAAGAGGACGCAGTGAAGATCGTTGATGAATTGAAGCGAATGTCCGAATCCAGATATGTCGCGCCCGTATCGATCGCCTCAATCTACGGTGAACTTGGCAACCCGGACCTGGCTTTCACCTGGTTTGACAAGGCGGTGGCGGATAAAGACTTTCTGCTCGTCCTTCTCAAAGTTGATCCAATGTTCGACAATGTCCGCGCCGACGCCCGCTTTGCAGTTATCCTTCGCCGCGTTGGACTGCCTGAATAAGAAGATTTTTCGTTCCTAAAGAAAAGCCGCAAAATCTGAAAGAACCTGATGAATATTCGACTTGCTGAACGAGTGCTGCAGACTAAATTCGGCATATATACCGAGATCCTTTATTACGAAGGTCAGCCGGAATCCGTCGCGCTTGTGATGGGGCGTGTGAAGATTGGAAGAGAAATACGCTCGGAACGAAGCGGCTGGACAAGATGTCGCCGCTGTCTATGCGGGGCTGGGCGAAAAGGACAAAGCGTTTGAATGGTTGGAAAAAGACTTCCAAACCCGAAGCGGAAATTTAGCGACAATCCGATGGCAAATCCCGTATGAATCTCTCCGCGACGACCCGCGATTTAAGGATTTACTGAAACGGATGAATCTACCGGAATGAATTTGAAAGACGATGAATAAAGCATTTGAGAAAAATTCTACTTTGTTATGCAAACTCGTCCGTTTTTGAAAAAGGCGACACAAAGGAAAGGCGGGCGACGGGCTATTTTTGAAACGCGGAACGTGCGTAAACATATAAGCGATTAAATTAAATACTAACCGCGATGAAATAAGGCAATGAAAAATAATTTGACAATAAGTGAGACGAATGAAAAACAATGGACTGAGGTAATGGAAAGGCATCGGGCGGCAGTTGCCAATTACCTGCAAATCGCTTCGGAAATTACCGAGGTAAATTGGCGGATTCCGGTCGAAGCGGAAAAATGGACGCCGGCGCAGATTACCGAGCATTTGATTCTCACTTATCAAGTTTTTGCCAAACAGATTCGCGGCGAGCAGAACATAGA
>JACDAY010000098.1 GCA_013695195.1 Blastocatellia bacterium
CGCGGCCTTCCTGAAACACCCGCAGCAATTCGACCGCTGCGTCCGGCGTGGCCCAATTGCGGTACTGCGTTTCCCAATCGCGGCTGATCTCTTTGATGGTGTTCGAGACGATCATATTCTCAATGCCGAGATCGCTTAGATAAGCCTGTACAGCGACCGGGCCGCCGACCAGCTCGAGCAAAACATCGGTGGCCGTGCCGTCGCTTTCCGATGTCGAATAGCGTATTATCTCGTACACTGGCATTTGCGTGCCCGCCGGATTCAGATTGCGGATCGGACTGTGGAAACCCCACCGCACAAAATCGTCAGGGCTGATATCCACTTGCTGGCCGAGCCTGACCTTTGCGTCGTCAACCATTTTCAGCACAGTCATGGAAATCGGCACTTTGTAAATGCTTTGCATCGGGAAATGCTCGTTTCTATTGAGCGAAACGTTTTCGCCGGTTTCCAAAACTACCGCTGCCACGCCGACTTTACCTTTTGCTTCTTTGGCGATGTCTTCGATCTGTTTTTGCAATTCGGCATCCGGCATTAGGAGTGCAACAGCCGTGGGCGTAGGACTAATGTTTGATGGTGCAGGGATTTGATCGCTCTGCACATAAGAGCAGGACGCAGATAGTAGTAGAAGATTCAGAAGTAATATTAAATAAAGTTTCATAAAAAAGCGGGTGCAGAGCAACCCTTCCGAACAGTAATTTGTTAGAAAGCGTTGAGAATGCCTGCTTGATTCAAGCTAAGTTATATAGACATTTTAAACTTAGCCAATTACAGTCAGGAAGGGTTGCTCCGCAACCGCTCTACCGTTAATCCAGCAGCGTTCCCTTTATCCCGACCGGCAGCGAATATATTGAATCGTTCGTCGCGATGATCATCTCACCAGCACGAGTAAAGCACAGCCCGACAACATTATTTCCAGCGACGTACATCTCAATATCTCTTGTTTCCAAGTCGATTCGCACGATGCCGTGCCTGCCCTGGTAGCAAGCGGCTGCGAATAAATTTCCTTCAGTATCGAACGCCAAACCCTGCGGCCTGCCGAATCCTCGGACAAACTTTTCGACTTTCCCATGTTCGTCTATTGCGTGGATCGCGTCGTGGCTGGCGAGGCCCGGAGCCGAAACGTAAAGCCTGCCGTCCGGCCCGAATGCTATGTGATAAGTCGAAACCGAAGGATCGAGGACAGCAAATCTCTCTGCCAGGCCGAATTCGGGAATCCGAAAGATCGTTCCCGACCGGTCGCCGACATACATAACGCCTTCGTGATCAAAGGCCAAGCCCGTCGCAACCCCGAGGCCTGTAGCGTATGTCGTAACTTCCTCGCCGCGGTCGATTCGGCAAACCTCTCCGTCCGAACGGTTCGTTACAAAAAGATTTCCGGCTTGATCGAACGCAATCCCGGTCGGATTCATTATCTCGGCGGACATTTCGTCTAAATAACCATCAGATTCGAGCCTGTAAAGAGTGTATGGAAGCGTCTGGCCGCGCGAGCCGGAACGAGTGATTATGATCGAATCGTCCTTCGGATCGACAGCCGGATTCGCCACGATATGCATATCGTCGGCCAGCAGCGAACCGGCTGTTACCTCAAAAGGACCGCTTTGTTCGCTGCCGCTTTCGAGCCGAATGGACGTCTGCCCTTCTACATCTTCGGGCACAACCACCAAAACCCGAGTCGGCGAAGCGGCCGTTATTCGGCAACTCTCCACGCCTGCCACACAGCCGTGCCCCGCGTCTGTGTCCACCTGGAACCCGGAACAAGTGATCGTGATCTCGCCGCCGGCAATCGCAAATGCCGGGCTTATCGAAATGATGTTTCCTGCTTTATTCATCTATGTTTATTATCGAAGATAAATTCTACGATGCAATGCAGGAAGTGTCGAATTTCGGCTGGATCGTTATGAGAATTGTTTGATGGAGATACAGGCGGAAAAAATATAAAATGGTGGAACTGAAGGAGCGATAATGATTATGGACATCTATTTTCTGATTCTTTCCCTATTCTTTCCCCGAATCGTTCTGCTCGTTTACCTGTTTCTATTCCCGGAGCTTTACCCGGCCAATACGGTTCCGCAATGGGGCGACATTCTACTCGGGATCTTTATAGCGCGCGCTCTGGTCCTGATCTATATCTACCAAAACATCGGCGCCGACAATGTGTGGTTCATCGCTCACATTGTCGTTATGATCTTGGCGTATTTCGGAGGAGGAAAGGAAACCGTGCGGCGGCGGAGATATCACACGCAACGATAGAAATTGCCGCAAATAACGACAAACCCAAAAAATGTTAAGTATGCATTTTGAGCTTTTTTGTTATTTTTTTGCGGCCTTATCTCCCTCTAAGACGAGATTTCATTTTAATAAACAAACACTTTCCGCACGACGGTTATCACAAAAACAATTCAACTATAATACAATATGTGCAAACCCGATAATAGTTTTGTAAATGCCTAAAAGAACAGACATCCGTAAAATTCTCATTATTGGTTCAGGCCCCATCGTCATTGGACAGGCTTGTGAATTCGATTATTCCGGGACGCAGGCCTGCCGCTCGCTCAAAGAAGAAGGGTTTGAGGTGGTGCTTGTCAATTCAAACCCAGCGACGATAATGACAGATCCGGAGATAGCGGATCGGACGTATGTCGAGCCGCTTACGGTTGAAACTCTTATCGAAATTATCGCCAAAGAAAGGCCTGACGCACTGCTTCCGACGGTCGGCGGGCAGACCGGTTTGAATCTGTCGGTCGAGCTGTACGAGCAGGGTATTCTGGATAAATTCGGCGTAAAGCTGATAGGCGCAAATATCGACGCGATAAAGGTCGGCGAAGACCGCGAGCTTTTCAAAGCTGCGATGGACGAGATCGGCATTCCGTCGGCCAAAGGCGGATTTGCCCACACCTGGGAAGAGGCTGAAAAGATCGTCGAGGAAATCGGTTATCCAGCGATCATTCGACCCAGTTTTACGCTTGGCGGCACCGGCGGCGGGACTGCATATTATCCTGAAGAATTTGAAGAAATCGCCAAAAACGGCCTCGCCGCATCGCCGAATTCGCAAATTTTGATCGAGGAATCTATTCTCGGCTGGAAGGAATACGAGCTGGAGGTGATGCGCGATCTGAACGACAATGTCGTGATCATTTGCTCTATAGAAAATTTCGACCCGATGGGTGTGCATACGGGCGATTCGATAACGGTCGCGCCTGCTCAGACATTGTCCGATGTCGAATATCAGAACCTGCGCGATATGTCAATAAAATGTATCCGCAAGGTCGGAGTGGAAACGGGCGGATCTAATATTCAGTTTGCCGTAAATCCCGATAACGGCGACGTTCGCATTATCGAAATGAACCCGCGGGTGTCGCGTTCGTCCGCGCTTGCATCGAAGGCGACCGGCTTTCCGATTGCAAAGATCGCGGCGAAACTGGCGGTCGGCTACACGCTCGATGAAATACCCAACGACATCACGAAAAAAACACCCGCTTCGTTCGAGCCGACAATCGATTATGTCGTCACAAAAATACCGAAATGGGCGTTCGAGAAATTTCCTGGCGCCGAGGATGTGCTCGGAACGCAGATGAAATCGGTCGGCGAAGTGATGGCGATCGGGCGGACATTTAAAGAATCATTGTTTAAAGGGTTACGTTCGCTCGAAGCTGTTAAACCATTGCGTTTACAGGAGATTACCGATCACGAATTACAAAGGAAACTTGCCCGTCCCAATTCGCAGAGATTTTCTTATATAACGTATGCCTTGCAAAACGGGTATTCAATCGAAGAGATACACCGGCTGACGAAGATCGATCCATGGTTTCTTGAGCAGCTTCAACAAGTTATGACGCTGCAGGAACAGATAGATTCACGTCCGCTTGAAGAACTTCCCGTCGATTTAATGAGGCTTGCAAAGGAATTTGGCCTTTCCGACAGGCGGTTGTCGTTCCTGTCCGGAGCGTCGGAAAGCGATGTGAGACAACACCGCAAAGCACTTGGCATCACTCCGGTTTATAAACGTGTTGATACGTGCGGAGCTGAATTCGAATCGTTCACGCCGTATCTTTATTCAACCTACGAGGAAGAATGCGAGGCCGAGCCGGGCGACAGGAAAAAGATAATGATTCTAGGTTCCGGGCCGAACCGGATCGGGCAGGGAATTGAGTTCGATTACTGCTGCTGTCACGCATCGTTTGCCCTGCACGACGCCGGTTTTGAAACGATTATGGTCAATTGCAACCCGGAAACGGTATCGACCGATTACGACACTTCGGACAGATTATATTTCGAGCCACTGACGTTCGAGGACGTGATGAACATCGTCGATGTCGAAAAGCCTGACGGCGTGATCGTTCAATTTGGCGGACAAACGCCTTTGAATCTGGCGGACAGACTGCATCTCGCGGGCGTTCCAATAATCGGAACGTCGCCCGATTCAATAGATTTGGCGGAAGACCGAAAACGATTCGGCGCGCTGCTCCAAGAGTTGGGAATTCCCTGCCCGAAAAATTCAACCGTTACTTCAAGTGAAGAGGCAAAAGTCGTTGCAAATAAAATAGGTTATCCGATCATTGTGCGGCCGAGTTTCGTACTCGGCGGCCGGGCAATGGCAATCGTTTATGACGACCAGACGCTGGACGAATATATGCGCTCGGCGGTGGACGCCTCGCCGGAAAAGCCGATCTTGATCGACAAGTTTCTGGAGCGCGCTGCGGAGATCGATGTCGATGCTCTTTCCGACGAAACGGCGGTGGTTATTGCCGGAATCCAGGAACACATCGAGGAAGCTGGAATTCATTCAGGCGATTCCTCAAGTGTTCTGCCCGCGCAGAAAATTGCCGCCGAGCATCTCGAAACGATCAGGCACTATACGAATTTGCTGGCGAAAGCGCTAAAGGTCGTCGGCCTGATGAATATTCAATTCGCGATCCAGGACGACCGCGTATATGTACTGGAAGTCAATCCGCGCGCGTCGCGAACCGTACCTTTTGTCGCGAAAGCCACAGGCATTCCGATCGCGAAGATCTCATCGCTAGTGATGGCCGGAACAAAGACGCTGAAAGAATTCGGCTTGCCGGACGTTTTGAAGGTGCCGAAGATATTCGTCAAATCTCCGGTATTTCCGTTCAAAAAATTTGCCGGCGTCGATCCGATCCTCGGACCGGAAATGCATTCGACAGGTGAGGTTATGGGCGTCGGCGCGAGCTTTGGCGAGGCATACGGCAAAGCGATGGAAGGCGCCGGGCTGACTCTGCCGCTCGCCGGAAAGGCCTTTATTTCCGTGACCAACGCCGATAAAGGCCAAGCCGTTGTATTGGCGAGAAGATTAAATAAACTTGGCTTCGATCTCGTCGCAACCTACGGAACCGCCAACCGCCTTCGCGAAGTCGGCCTCGAATGTTCATCAGTCTTCAAGGTCAACGAAGGCCGTCCGAACATCGCCGACCTCATCCGCCAGGGCGAAGTTTCGCTTATCATCAACACGCCGCTCGGCAAAACCTCTCACTATGACGAACAAGCCATCCGCAAAGCCGCCCTGCAATTCAACGTCCCCTGCGTAACGACAATCACCGGCGCCGAAGCGTTGGTCGAGGCGATTGCGGCGAAGCAGAGTGAAAAAAGTGTCGTGGTCAGGAGTTTGCAGGAGATTCACGGAAGAAAGAAATTCGCCGCTGATTAAAGCGCATGCGGACGATTCCATTTCGGGGTTTCTTGACCAATCCCGTCGTTTACAATAACTTAGAGCTACGTTTTTCTAAATTTCTTTATTTATATAAACAATGATTGAACGAAGTGATCGCGAGATCATCGGTGGGCATTTGCTTGTAATCGGCGGTGCGGAAGACAAGTATAACGAGCGGCGGATATTGAAAAAGTTTCTCTCGCTGGCGGGTGAAACGGAGGCTCAGGTTTTGATCGTGCCGGTGGCTTCGGATTTTCCGGAGTTTGCGTCGGATGTCTATACGCAGGCTTTTCGAAATTTGGGCATTGCGAATCCGCGGGTGCTGCGGGCTACGTCTCGGCAGGATGTTTTCGATGCGGACGTGGACGCGCTGCTGGACGGCGTGACCGGCGTTTTTATCACCGGCGGCGATCAGATGCGGCTAGTGTCGCTGCTGGGCGGGACTAAGTTTGCAGCGCGGCTGCGAAAAATGGTTACCGACACAAATCTGGTTATGGCCGGGACGAGCGCCGGGGCGGCCGGGATGAGCACGTCGATGATCGTTCGCGGCGACGCAAGCTCACACCCGCACAAAAACAGCGTGCGGCTCTCGCCAGGGCTTGGCTTTCTCAAAAACATCATTATCGATCAGCATTTTACCGAACGCGGCCGGATAAGCCGTCTGATCACGGCCGTTTCCTATAACCCGTACAATCTCGGCATAGGGATTGACGAAAACACGGCGATCATCCTCGACAAGGAAGGGAACCTCGAAGTGTTCGGCGCGGGCTCGATCACTATCGTTGACGGGTCGAAGATCACTTATAACGAGATTGCGGAGGTCGATGATTTTCAGTCGTTCAGTGTTTTCGGCGTACAGCTTCATATTTTGGAGGACGGTTTGGTTTACGATTATTTCCAACGACGGCCGATACCGCCGCCGAATGCGTTTTTGCTCCCGGATATTGTTTAAGACTTCACCGCAGAGACGCAGAGACGCAGAGAAAAGAAATTTTGGAGTAATAGGTAAATGTTTGAAGATGATTCCGAGAGAGCCGAGTTAGACAAGATAACTCACCGTGTAATCTGATGTGGAATAGAGGTTCATAAAGGCATTGGCCCCGGGCTTCTCGAATCCGCATACGAGGAATGCTTATGTTACGAACTGAATCAAGCAGGGCTGACTTTCGAACGGCAAGTTCCACTGCCGGTCATTTATAAAGGTATTAAGTTGGATTGCGGTTATCGAATGGATATAGTTGTTGAAGCCTTAATCATTGTTGCGATAAAAGCAGTTCAGGGACTCCTCGCGATTCATGAAGCGCAATTATTATCCTACCTGCGAATGTATAACAAGCGGGTCGGCCTCTTATGAATTTTCACGCAGAGATATTGAAGAATGGACTAAAAAGAGTCGCAAACAATTTCTAAAAACTCGGCGTCTCCGCGTCTCGGCGGTGAATCATCAAATGAACATTCTCGAAATAAGAACCCTTCGCGGGCCGAATTATTGGAGCGGCTATTGGAAAAAGCTGATCATCGTGCGTCTCGATATCGAGGATTACGAAGATAAACCGACGAATACGCTGGATGGTTTTTACGGGCGTATGGTCGAAGTTTTACCGTCGCTGCAGGTACACGGATGCAGCTATCAGGAGCCGGGCGGTTTCCTGCGCCGGGTTGAGGAAGGTACCTGGGCAGGACACGTGATTGAGCACCTTGCGCTCGAGCTGCAAACTCTCGCAGGGATGGATACCGGTTATGGACGGACGCGCGAAACGGACGAACGCGGTGTTTACAACGTTGTTTTCAGCTATATGGAAGAAGAGGTCGGGCGTTTTGCAGGCCGGGCTTCCATCAATCTTTTTTTGGATCTAGCCGATGGTAAACCGCTAACAGAGATCAGGAAAAACATCGTCGCGGATGTGCAGCGAATGCGTGAGATTCGCGAGGAAGTGAGCTTCGGCCCGTCCACGGGTTCGTTGATCGAGGAAGCGGAATCACGGGATATTCCGTTTATCCGCCTTAACGAACAGTCGCTCGTACAGCTCGGATACGGCGTTCATCAGAAACGAATTCAGGCAACGATCACGGCAAATACGAATATGATCGCCGTCGATATTGCCGGAAACAAACACGCGACAAAAAAACTGCTTGGCGATATGGGCGTTCCCGTGCCTGCAGGCTATCGCATACGCGAGGAAGATGAACTTGCAACCACTCTCCGGTCGGTCGGATTCCCTGCCGTGATCAAGCCCCTCGACGGCAACCACGGCAAGGGCGCTACGGTCGGAATCAACGATCTGGAACACGCGAAAACAGCCTTTGAAAAGGCAAAGGAATATTCACGCTGGATCATAGTCGAAAAACAATTGATCGGTGCGGATTTCCGGGCTTTGGTCGTTAATAATCGTCTTATCGCCGTCGCCGAGCGGATTCCGGCACACGTCGCGGGTGACGGGAAAAGCACAATTCAGGAATTGATCGATAAAACTAATGCCGATCCGCGACGCGGGTACGGACACGAGAACGTTTTGACGACAATTGAGATCGACGGACAAACACAGCGGTTGATCCGTGCGAAGAATTACACGCTTGAAACGGTTTTGCCAAAGGACGAAATACTGCATTTGAAAACGACGGCGAACATTTCAACCGGCGGAACCGCAATTGACCGTACCGAGGAGGTTCACCCCGAAAATGTTTTTTTGTTCGAGAGAATTGCGAGGATTATTGGGCTGGACGTCGCGGGAGTGGATATAATCGCCACGAACGTTTCCGAGCCGCTGCATGAGATCGGCGGAGGTATCATCGAGGTCAACGCGGCTCCCGGATTTCGAATGCATCTATCGCCCTCGAAAGGCATCGGGCGAAATGTCGCCGAGCACGTCGTAGATATGCTTTTTCCGCGGGGAACGCCCACACGTATTCCGATCATCGCCATCACCGGAACGAACGGTAAAACAACAACCACGCGGCTGATCGCACACGTCTTGAAAGGAAGCGGCCGCACGGTAGGATTTACGACAACCGATGGAACTTATATACAGAACCAGCAGATAACAAAAGGCGATAACACCGGACCGGTATCGGCGCAGCTCGTGTTAAAGGACCCGACGGTCGATGTAGCCGTTCTTGAGACAGCTCGCGGCGGAATAATACGCTCCGGCCTCGGATTCGATCACTGCGATATCGGCGTTGTTACAAATATCGCGGCCGATCATTTGGGGCTGAAGGACGTAAACACGCTCGAAGACCTGGCACGCGTAAAAGCCGTCGTGCCGCGTGCTGTTTCAAAAAAAGGCTTCGCGGTGTTGAACGCGGAGGACGATCTTGTTTTTAAAATGAAAGACATGGTCGACGGGCGCTGCGTTTTCTTTTCGATGGATGAAAACCATCCGAATATAGCGCGGCAGGCCCGCCGCGGGCGTATCTCGTGCGTTTATGAAAACGGGTTCGTAACGATTTTGAAAGGTAAATGGAAGGTGCGGATCGAAAAGGCCGTCAATATCCCGCTGACATACGGCGGACGGGCGGAATTTATGATCCAGAACGTGCTCGCGGCCACGCTGGCTTGCTTTGTTCACGGAGTTTCGTTGGAAGATCTGCGTGTCGGTCTTACGACGTTCACCGCCGGTACTGCACAAACGCCGGGCCGCTTGAACTTCATCGAAATCGGCGATGTAACCGTTTTGATGGATTATGCGCACAATCCGGTCGGCCTTACTGCCTTAAAGAATTTTATTGTTCAACTGCCGCACAAATACCGCACGGTCGTATTAAACGGAACGGGCGACCGCCGCGACGATGACATCCGTGAATTCGGCAAAATTGCCGGCGATACGTTCGAGCGCATAATTATTCGTCGTGGAAATTATCTGCGCGGCCGCACACAGGAAGAAATGTTTAAACTTTTGCAGGAAGGTATCGCCCAAAGCGAAAACAAACCCCAAGTCCGCATTATGCCCGAAAGCCGTGATGCAATTCATCACGCCATCAAGCACGGCCGAAAAGGCGAGCTCGTCGTCACTCTCGCTGATCTGGTTCCAATGGACATTGGCTATGTCCATGAATACCGGGATATTTTTAACGAAGCGAAGGCGGCGGGGTAAACAGAAACCAACATGTAATCACAAATGGCGACTACATTAAAGCCAAGCTCAAAGAGCCTGAAACGAACTAAACCATATTGTTTTGTATTCGAAAAAGAGCGGGGCCAAGCCGCCCTTTCTGACTGTAATTGTTTTTTGTGACTTAAATTATTGAGCTTAGTTATAAATAAAATCAAGGTACTTTTCAGAAGGCCTGAAATTAAATTGCAGTCAGAAAGGGGGGCTTTTGCCCCCGCTTCTTGAAGATTACCGGTAAATCTCGATTGTCATTTCGGATTCGGCAGTTACAAATCCCCGATACATTCCATCCGAATTAAACGGAAGCGCGACTTTCCCCGATGGATCTACAGCGATCAGGCCGCCTTCGCCGCCGATTTCGGTAAGGTATTCGATTCCCTCGTTTGCCGCCTTTTCTAATGACACGCCTTTGTATTTCATTCTGGCTGCAACGTCATAGGCGGTAACGCCGATCATAAAAAATTCGCCGTGGCCGGTGCATGAGACCGCGCATGTTGCGTTGTCGGCGTAGTTTCCCGCGCCGATCAGCGCTGTGTCGCCTATGCGGCCGAACTTTTTGTTGGTCATGCCGCCGGTCGAAGTTGCGGCGGCGAGATTGCCGAAATGGTCGCAGGCGACCGCGCCGACTGTGCCTTTTGAATGCGGATTGCGGAAGGCGGAATGCGGAATGTCGGAAGAAGACACACTCAGTACCGGCCGTGTTTCTGCGTCGTTTTCTCCGCGTCTCGGCGTCTCGGCGGTGGAAATCTCTGAGTGATCAAGTATCGTGCGGCCGGCGGCGATGGCTTCTTCGAGCTGCTGCCAACGATGTCGCGTGAAAAAATACTGATCGTCCGCAGTTTCGATGCCCATTTGCGCGGCAAATTGATTTGCTCCATCGCCTGCAAGCAAAACGTGCTCGGTTTTCTCCATAACGAGACGGGCGAGCTTGATCGGATTTTTAATGTTCTTCACGAAAGCGACGGCACCGGCATTTAATGTTTTGCCGTCCATTATCGACGCGTCCATTTCGTTTTTACCATCGTGGGTAAAGACCGAGCCTCGGCCGGCATTGAAAAGATGAAAATCTTCTAGCACGCACGTCGTCGCTTCAACTGCGTCGAGCGAGGTTCCGGCTTTTTGCAGAATTTCCCAACCGGCGCGAAGAGCATTTTCGAGGCCGCCGCGATATTCGCGTTCAAGCTCAGCGGTCATCGAAGACCGAAATATCGTTCCGGCGCCGCCGTGAATGGCAAGTGCGATTTTCGTCATAAGAAGATTTTACCCAGAGACGCCGAGACGCAGAGGAAGAATTTTAGCCACAGATGGAAATAGATAAACACGGATGAAAGAAAGTGCATATTTAATTATTTTGTTTAATCAATGATTTTTCTTGTTTCTTCCTCAGCATCTCCGCGTCTCGGCGGTGAATATTCCCAAAGTTTTAGATTCCGCAGCCGCAAAGCATTCACGATAACCGAAACCGAGCTGAATGTCATCGCGGCGCTCGCGATCATCGGCGACAGGAGCAGCCCGAATACCGGAAACAAAACGCCGGCCGCGATCGGCACGCCGACCACGTTATAAATAAATGCAAAGAAAAGGTTTTGACGGATGTTGCTCATCGTCGCTTTGCTCAAAGTTCGAGCCTTCAAAATACCCGACAAATCGCTTTTTAGAAGCGTAATGTCCGCGGATTCGATGGCAACATCGGTGCCTGTGGCAAATGCGATCCCGACGTCAGCCTGCGCTAGTGCGGGAGCGTCGTTTACGCCGTCTCCGGCCATCGCAACTATCTTGCCCTGCGATTGCAGCTCTTTCACCTTTTCGGCCTTTTGTTCAGGCATAACTTCGGCAAAGATCTGGTCGATCCCGAGTTGTTTCGCGACCGCCCCGGCAGTCGTGCGATTATCGCCCGTCATCATTATCACGTCTATATTTTGTCTGCGAAGCGCGTCAACCGCTTGTTTCGCCGACGGCTTGATCGAATCGGCGACTCCGATGAGTCCGGCTAGTTTGCCGTCGATTGAAACAAACATAACAGTCTGCCCGTCGGACCGCAGGCTCCCAGCCTGCAACTCGTGATCATTGAGCAACGATCCACCCTCTGACGTGTCTGCCTCGCGAAGAATTTTATCGCTGCCGATTTTGATTTCCTTTCCATCGACACGCCCGCTCAAACCCGTTCCGGTGATCGATTCGAATTTCTCAACGGCAGCGAGCTTTATTCCACGATTTTCCGCCTCTGTGACGATGGCTGCGGCCAGCGGATGCTCGCTCGATCTTTCAAGACTAGCCGCCAAGCGCAGAATTTCGTTCTCTTCCAAGCCGGCAAATGCGACGATCTTTTGCACGACCGGCTTTCCTTCGGTCAGCGTTCCGGTTTTATCGACGACGATTGCATTCACTTTTTCCAAAATTTCCAGAGCCTCGGCCTTTTTCACGAGCACGCCGTTCTTAGCTCCATGACCGGTGCCGACCATGATCGACATCGGTGTCGCGAGGCCGAGAGCACACGGACAGGCGATTATCAAAACCGAAACGGCGGCAACAACCGCGGATGCAAGGCTTCCGAAAATCATCCACACCGCAAAGGCGATAATCGCGATGACGATAACGGCCGGAACGAAGTAGCTGGAGACAACGTCCGCGAGACGCTGGATCGGAGCGCGGCTGCGTTGGGCTTCGCCGACCATTTTGACGATCTGCGCGAGCAAGGTTTCGCTGCCGACCTTTTCAGCCTTCATCAAAAAGGTCCGGTTGCCGTTGATCGTGCCGCCGATCACCTTGCTTCCGGCAGATTTTTCGACGGGAATGGATTCGCCCGTAACCATCGATTCGTCAATGGACGTTTCGCCTTCGATAATCTCGCCGTCGGTCGGAATTTTCTCATTCGCCTTTACGCGAAGCGTTGCACCGGCGTGAATTTCCGTGAGGTTTACAATCTTTTCGCTGCCGTCTTCGGCGACAACGATGGCCGTTTCGGGCGCGAGCCGAAGAAGCTCCTTGATCGCACTCGAGGTTTGCGAACGCGCACGCAGTTCGAGCACTTGTCCGAGCAGAACAAGAGTCGTGATAACGGCCGCCGATTCAAAATATGCGGCAAGCAAGCCCGTGTGAGCATCCCGCATCGTAATGGGAAAAAGATCGGGAAAAAACAATATAAATATACTTAAAAGATACGCCGCACCCGTTCCGATAGCGATAAGTGTGAACATATTCGGGCTGGCGTTTTTTACGGACGCAAGGGCGCGTTGAAAAAAGGGAAACCCACCCCAGAGCACGACGGGCGTCGTCAATGCAAATTGAATCCAGATCGATACATTCGGCGGGACGATTTGACTAAAATTCGGGAGCATCTCCGCCATCGCAAGAATAAAAACCGGCACAGTGAGAACAGCCGAGACCCAAAACCGCCGTTTCATATCGGCATATTCAGGGTCGGGCGCGTCGTCGAGGCTGACCTCTTTCGGTTCGAGCGCCATTCCACATTTCGGACAACTGCCCGGCCCGATCTGCACAATTTCCGGGTGCATCGGGCACGTATATTCGACGCCTTCGTTTTCGGCAGCTATATTCTCGGCTTTTTTCTTTTCGAGAAAGCTTTTCGGGTCCTGCTTGAATTTGTTTAAACAACCGGATGAGCAAAAATAATACGTCTCGCCGTTATATTCGTGTTTACCGGCCGAAGTTTCCGGCTCAACCGACATTCCGCAAACCGGATCAATAAACGATCCTTTAGGCGTCGCGGTCATTTCCTCGTGCTTCACGGTTTCCTTTCCAGTTTCGATTTGCACCAAACCGCTTGCCGCGACGCCCTCGGTCTGTGCAATAAATTTTTGCAGACAGCCCTTCGAGCAGAAATAATATGTCCTGCCGTCGTGATTATAACTTCCGGCGGCGGTTGCCGGATCGACCGTCATTCCGCAAATCGGGTCGATAAACTCTTCTTTCGCCATTGTGTGTTTTGCAGTCATTTTCCACCTTCCCTGTTATCGCATTTCAACTACAAACATATTCTACAACGTGTCAGCAAGTGTCAGGTCAAGCCGGATCATTAATTTCGGCGAATGACTCAATAAGGCGGCAAATGGAATCGCCGGTCGGGTCCTCATTTTTCATTGTTTTCCACATTTCCAGGGCACTTTCAAGACGTTTTTGCAGCTTTTTAAGCTCGCGCAGCTTTTCGCGGTTTTCCTTTACGCGATGCTCGACAATCTCGCGGACCATCGGGCACGGCGAATCTCCGTGGACGGCGTGGTCGAGAGTTTCCTCGATCTCCGCAAGCGTAAAGCCCAGTTCCTTTGCGGACGCAATGAATCTGAGCCTGTCTTTGTCGGATTTTTTATAGAGTTTGTAGCCGTTGCCCAGATCGCGCGACGGCTTCAACAAGCCGATTCGCGTGTAATGCCGGACAGTATAAATCGGAACATTAGATTTCTTTGCAAGGATGCTGGCTGTAATCATAGGTTATGTGAATCAATAGAAAGACATTTTAAAATACGGCTTCCTAGGTTCTTTGTGCCTTCCCTTGAGGCTGTCTTAAGAGTCGGTTTTTTGTGGCTGAAAGCCATGAATTTAATAGCGTCGGATGTAACCCGACGACTCGATGAACCATTTACCGTGTCCCTGAAAGGGACAAATTAGCCTAGATTAGTTCGACGCTTTCAGCGTCGGAACGCTTGTGGGCAATGTCATGTCGGGATGCTCCCGACGCTATTAAATTTGTCCGCTTCGCGGACTTCAATGACTTTTCAGACAGCCTCAAGTTTCATAAAGTCTTGCATAGAGAAATAAAGAGTTGCAAATCTTGGCTCAAATCGCCTGCATTGTTTTGTGGAAACCACATCGCATTATAAATCTGTTTAAACATGCGGATCCGACGGGTCTGCAAAATCGAAAAGCATACCGCTTATTCGAACCTTAACCGAAAAGGCAATTGCCGAAAGGCATGCGCAAAGCCAGGAAGCTCGATCACAGAGAAACGTCCGGCTGCCGAAGTGAGGTCTAAATGAAAACCCGCCCGTTACTGTTTTCTGCTTTTTTAGCTGTTTTTTCTGCAGGCATTTTTGCCCAAAATAATTTAATGCCAAATCGGATGGCATTCAAGTTGGACGCCGGAGGTGGCGCCCTGTCCGCGTCCGCTGTGCCTGCGAAATTCGTTGGTCCGGCGGCCGCGGTACACAGCTCGGGCAATGCGGCTGCCGTGCTCGAACTGGAGAAAGACACTTTTCAACTTTTGAATGTCGAGCGGGCACAAAAGGGCTTGCCGGCTCTGAAGTGGAGCGAAGATGTAGCAAAAGTTGCACGGCTGCACTCGCTGAATATGGCGAGTTACAGTTTTTTCAGCCACAAAGGCGTGGATGGTTTGATGGTGGACGCACGCGCCGACAAACTCGGCCTTGGTGCATGGAGCGCGATAGGCGAGAACATTGCTTACATGCGCGGATTTCAAAATCCGGTCGAGGCCGCTGTTGAAAAATGGATGTTGTCGACATCGCACCGGCAAAATCTGCTCAATACGCAGTGGCTCGAATCGGCGGTTGGAGTGGCAGCAACCGGCGACGGAAC
>JACDAY010000134.1 GCA_013695195.1 Blastocatellia bacterium
CGATCGCAGTTGTCGGGAAATAGACATGTGCCAACTGCTGCCCGGATTCATACATTACTTCGCCGAGTTTGAAGGAAACAGGCTCGAGGTGCGTTTTTACGCGCAGAAGTTCAGCTTCCGGCAAAGCCGCCAGCAGAAAGTTTTTCAGTGCATTGTTCGAACCGGAAGGCATTATCCTATTAAAAATTTATTAATCGAAAACAATTATAACAAAAAAAATATACAATTATGTGCGATAACTCACACAAGGTAGAAAGCAAATGCCTTCAAACTTGGGGATATGGACACTGCTGAATTTTATCAACGACTGCATTAATAGTCAATATAAACCACTATTGCCTGATCTTCTTTTTTCCAATTCCGGGAAATAATTTTTTTTTCCATAAGCGTGTTGGCGCACAGATTTAGCCGTTTCGAATCATTTAAACTAATAGAGTCCAACAACTTCAGATGAAGCCTTGTTTTTTTAAAGTTTCTTACCGGTTTCGTGGAGGATGATGTAGTTAGTCTTCTTTGGCATCTGACGCGGATAAGCAGGGCCGTGTCGTCGACAGCGAAAGCTGTCCGGGAAGGGTGGTTGATGGGGGAAAGCAGCCATCCTTCATTTTCTAAAAAAACTCCTCGCAATATGAGCCTAGTGTTGTTCTCATTTTATTATACCAAACTGCAGTTGAGCGTTTTCCTCGGATTGCACGAAACAATTTTTCCGTTGGATATCAGATGGCGGGGGCATTTTTGGATAAACAGATATAGGAACAGTCGTGCAGTGCGGCTTTATTGATTTTGAATGAAAGCGATCCTCTTTATACCAGGCTATTGCAGGCTGCTTGCCGATGTACTTCTCGGTAAGCGGGAAACGTCTTACCCGCTGAATATAATATGGCGCTGGCGGCATAGGGCCTATAAGGACTTGTAAGCTGTATACTGGTTACACGATCTAAGGGAAAAAAATAATGAATGGGTTAACGACCATGGAAGCGCGGACAACGGACGGCAGGGGAATATTTCAAAGAGTTGCGCTCCAAGATGAAACTGCCGTGAAAGACTGTATCGATGCATACGGCAATTTCATATGGGCTTTAGCGAAAAGGCTTACGGATTCCACCGAAGAAGCGGAAGCCGCTACACAGGAAATTTTTTACGATATTTGGCGGTACGCGGACTATACCGAGGGCGCTGAATTTGACGAAAAAGCCGTGATCTCCCAAATCGCAAGGCGGCGATTGATCGAATACGCACGGTAACAAATTAATGAATACCCACAATAAATTTACTGTCTTGTATGCCGACGACGACGAAGATTCCTGCACCATGTTGAGCACGCTGCTCGGCTATTCTGAGATCGACGTTTCATGCGCACACCGTCAAAGAGGCTTTCCTGTCAGCCCAAACAAAAAAATTCGATCTTTTTCTGCTGGCCAGCAGATTCGATGACGGGTCCGGCGAAGAGCTGTGCCGCGGCTTACGGGAATTCGACTCGCAGACACCGATTATGTTCTTTTCGGGCAACGCCAGCGAAACCGACCGGCGAAATGGAATAGCCGCCGGAGCTATGGCTTATTTTGCAAAGCCCGATTCAGAAACTGTCGCGGAAACCATAACTCGCCTTTCCGCCCAACGCGTGCGATAATTAAAGTTAATACCTTAAGATCCCGTTTTAAACGCCCCATTACACAAACTTTCATTTGGCAAACTGATTCTATTTAAACTACAATCAAAGGTTTTGCGGGAGAAAACGGGAAAACTTAATCTTTCTTGATGAGGTATAATGTTCGACGAAAGTTTTGATGTAATAGTCATTGGCGCCGGCCACGCCGGGTGCGAGGCCGCCTCGGCATCGGCGCGCCTTGGGGCGGAAACTGCTCTCGTAACCATCAATCTCGATCTGATCGGGCAGATGTCGTGTAATCCAGCGGTCGGAGGAATCGCTAAAGGCCATGTTGTCAGGGAGATAGATGCTCTCGGCGGTATAATGGGACGCGTCATCGACCGCACCGGCATCCAATTTCGTCTGCTAAACCGTTCGCGCGGCCCGGCCGTGCAGTCGCCGCGAGCCCAAGCAGATCGAAGTTTGTATCGCACCGAAATGCGCCGCGTGCTTGAAGCAACTCCGAATTTGCATCTTCGCCAGGGGTTTGTCATTGATCTAATTGTTGAAAACAATAAGGTTATCGGCGTAGAAATGCAGGATACGCGCCGGTTTGGAGCAAAATCGGTCGTTATCGCAACCGGTACTTTTCTTAACGGAACGATCCATACCGGCAAGCGAACATTTTCAGCCGGTCGCGCGGGAGAACCCGCCTCAATTGAGCTTGCGGAAAGCTTAAAGCGGCGTGGTTTTCCGGTCGGCCGACTAAAAACGGGTACGCCGCCGCGAATCGACGGCAGGACTATTGATTGGGATGCCTTTGAACCGCAGCCTCCGGACGAAAATCCGGTCGCATTCTCATTCGCAACCGAGAAAATAGAGCAGGAACAGATTCAATGCTTTATCGGATATACCAGCAGCCGTCTTCACAATACAATTCGTAAAAACCTGCACCAGTCGCCGCTTTATTCAGGTAAGATAAAGGGAATCGGCCCGCGCTATTGTCCGTCAATTGAGGATAAGGTCGTTAAGTTTGCCGATAAGGACCGGCATCAGCTATTTCTTGAGCCTGAAGGACATAACACGAATGAAGTTTATTTGAACGGATTTTCTACATCGCTTCCGTCCGCACTTCAGCTCGAATTATTGCGAATGATCGATGGATTTGAACGCGTACAAATCATTCGCCCGGGATATGCGATCGAGTATGATTTTGTCGATCCCCGCGGGTTGCGGCCGACGATGGAATCAACGCGCTTAAAAGGGCTTTTTCTGGCAGGACAGATAAACGGCACGACCGGTTATGAGGAGGCCGCCTGCCAGGGATTAATGGCCGGAATCAACGCCGCGTTTTCTGTACAAGGCCGAAAGCCCTTTATTCTGCAACGGGATGATGCCTACATAGGTGTACTGACTGATGACCTTATACAGCATGGTGTGGACGAACCGTACCGGTTGTTTACATCGAGAGCCGAGGCACGCCTTACGCTTCGGCACGATAATGCCGATCAGAGGCTCTCGCCCAAAGGGCGTGAAGCCGGGTTGGTCGGAAATGTGGAGTGGGATAGGTTTAATAAAAAGCGTGATCGCATCGCCATCCTTCGCAATACGCTGGATCAAACGCGGTTTAAGCGATCGTCAGTCGAATATGCAACAGTTTCTCAAATACTTGGCTGTGATCTGGGCGATTCAATAACGCTTTCGCAGCTTGCAATGCGTCAAGGGGTTAAACCGGATTTGATTCGACGGTTGATACCAGATGAAATGCGGGCCGATATCAAAATTACCGAATTGCATACTGCATTGGCGGATTCGCTTTATTCAGGATACATCGAGAAGCAAAAGGCAGCCACAGAGCGTATCAATCATCATGACGGCTTAAAAGTGCCGGAAACCTTTCAATTTAGCCGCATAAGCGGCCTTTCCAATGAAATGGTCGAGCGGCTCGAACGTGCACGCCCGCAAAGCTTTGCCCAGGTCAGGAAAATTCCGGGCTTAACGCCGGCGGCTGTTTCTACGGTGCTGGTGCATTTATCGGCCAATAAATCTCAATCTATTTCGCAGAATTAGTTGGAATTGTGGTACGTGCCACACTTATTAATATTGTGGAACGTACCACAATATCAACGAAATCTCGCTCCCGCTCCCCGGAATCTTATAAATAACTTTTTCGCTCGATCTTCTATGAGTTTGTAAATGAATTGTGCTAATTTATAACTTGAGCGAGCATTTTAATTAAGAATGGGAAAAATAATCGCGATCGCGAACCAAAAAGGCGGCGTCGGCAAGACCACGACAGCCATCAATCTGGCAGCAGGTTTGGCGGCAGCGAAGAAAAAAGTTCTACTCGTTGACGCCGATCCCCAGGGCAACGCCACATCGGGAGCCGGAATTGGGCGCTCGAACGGCCGAAAAAGCCTTTATGATGCGTTAATAACCGGCGAACCAGTAAAAGAGATGGTTTTGCCGACGGGAATATCCACTCTTTGGGTGCTGCCTTCCGATAAAAACCTTGCCGGCATTGAAATTGAATTTACCGATACGGCACGCAGAAGCTATATTTTAAAGGAGCTTTTAGATGAAATAAAAGATTTTTTCCACTATATTATTGTGGATTGCCCGCCTTCGCTCGGGATTTTAACCGTTAACGGCCTGACTGCTGCCGATTCGCTGCTCGTACCCATCCAATGTGAGTATTTCGCATTGGAGGGTGTTACGGAGCTTTTTGAAACACTTGCCCGGCTTAAATTGGAGTTGAATCCGTCACTTACTATCGAAGGATTACTTTTAACAATGTATGACGAAAGAACAAATCTTTCAGCTGCGGTTGCAAAAGATTTGCGCGATTTTTACGGGTCGCAGGTGTTGAAAACCGTGATTCCCAGAAATGTGCGCCTGGCTGAGGCTCCCAGTTACGGTGTGCCAATAATGTTATATGACCCGCGTTCGCGCGGAGCGGAAAGTTATTTACAGCTCGCAAAGGAGATATTAAGTCATGGGTAGACAACCGCTCGGCCGCGGATTAAGCGCGTTACTTGGCGATCAACCGGCCGGCGAGGGCACGCTCGAACTTGGACTGGACCAAATAGAGCCAAATTCCGAACAGCCGCGCACACGCTTTACAGATAAGGCGCTCGATGAGCTGGCTCAATCGATCAAAGCAAACGGCATTGTCCAGCCGATAGTTGTACGCCGAATAGGCCCGAAGTATCAGATAGTGGCCGGTGAAAGGCGTTGGCGTGCAGCACAGCGCGCAGGATTGCATAAAATACCGGCTGTTATAAAAGAGGTTTCGGACGAGAAACTGCTAGAGCTTGCGCTGGTGGAGAACATTCAGCGCCAGGAATTAAATGCAGTCGAAGAAGCGCGTGCTTACCGCAAACTCATTGATACTATTGGGCTTACGCAGGAATCCGTGGCGGAGCGAGTTGGCAAGGAACGATCTCTGATTGCAACTTCGCTGCGTTTGCTAAAGCTTCCTGACGATATTTTAAAATTCATCGAAGAAGAAAAATTAACTGCCGGCCATGGCCGCGCGCTGTTAATGGCGCAGGACGCAGACTCACAGCGGCGAATCACCAAAGCTATTATTGACAAGTCACTTTCCGTGCGTGAGGCGGAAAAAGCTGTAAAGCGTTCGAATCGGATAGGCTCGCTATCTATTGATACAATAGGAGTTACGGCGAAAAAAGATCCGAACTTGGTATCCGCAGAAACCAAGTTGCGGCGAAAACTCGGAACGAATGTAAATATTATTGCCGATAATAAAGGCGGCGGCGGAAAGGTCGAGATCGAATATTACAGTGAGGAAGATTTGAATCGTATCTACCAAGTGATTATAAGAAGTAAAGCTTAAACGGAGGAAGATGAAACGACTTACGGAAATGGTTTCGTGCGCTGGTTGAGTGGCCAAACTCGCGCCGAGCGACCTTGCTCAAGTTTTGAGCAAACTTCCCGTACAAAACACTGAAAATGTGATCGTAGGATTTGAAACATCCGACGATGCGGGAGTTTTTCGTCTTAACGAAACCACCGCGCTTGTTCAAACCGTTGATTTCTTTACTCCGGTGGCGGACGATCCTGAAATTTACGGCCAGATCGCGGCGATAAATTCTTTAAATGACGTTTATGCGATGGGCGGAAAGCCGCTGACGGCTCTCTCAATAGTCTGCTATCCGCAAAAAGGTGATTGGGATGTTTTGGGGAAAATCCTTCTCGGCGGACAAAATGCAATGAACGCGGAAGGGGTAGTTGTTATCGGCGGCCACTCGGTCGACGATGCCGAAATGAAGTTCGGATACGCAGTAACGGGCGTTATTGATCCGGACAAGATAGTGAAAAACTCGACTGCCAAAGACGGCGACGTATTGATACTCACCAAACCGATCGGCACCGGGGCAATTAACACGGCTGTGAAACATGGCGTGGCGAGCGGCGAGACGGTGGCGGCGGCGATAAAAGCAATGTCAACTTCAGCCGCCGCAGCATCTAAGGTAATGCAGAAGGTCGGAGCTAACGCCTGTACGGATGTAACGGGTTTCGGATTGCTCGGTCATGCTTTTGAGATGGCAAAGGGAAGCCGGGTAACATTTGAAATCGAATCTGAAAGGGTACCGCTTCTACCGGACGTGCTGGAATTGATCTCGCAGGGAATGCTGACGCGCGGAGATATTAACAATCGCGCTTACGTCGGCGAAACTGTTAGAATTGCAAAGAGCGTCTCCGGCGAAATGCAAAGCGCCTTATTCGATCCGCAAACGGCCGGCGGTTTGCTGATAAGCTTACCAGTAGAAAATGCTGAGATGTTTTTGAACAAGGAAGCCGACGCGCAAATCATTGGCAGGGTTAGGGCAAAAGCCGAGTATTTGATAGAAGTGGGGTGATTAAAATGAGTCATTTGCGCGGCCCCTACAAAAAAAGAAGTACTACGGAATAGCTGACAGCTGACAACTGATAGCTCCTGAAAGGTGACACATTGTTTTTATTAATTTTTGAATCCATCGGAACATCCGAGCTGATAATGATCGCGATCGTGGCGCTAGTATTTTTGGGGCCGCGAAAGCTGCCGCAGATCGCCCGGACCATCGGCAAAACGATGGCCGATTTTCGCAGCACGACCAACGAATTTAAATCGATATGGGAGCGTGAGGTGAACTTTGAGGACGAGGAACACGCATTGAAAACCGGTGAATTGCCGGAGAAAAAGTCTGTACGAGCCGACCCATACGCCAGTGACGAGGAAAGTGTCGTTTCCGCGCCGGAGATCAGGGAGATAGATAAATCCAGGTTTGACGACCTAGTGCGCATAAAGGCAGGGAACGATGAGCCTGCGTTGGAAAAAGCGGAGCCTGAAACAGAAGACGAGCTTTCCGACAAACGCAGTTGGTTGTAGAAATCGTCATGCCCGTTTGTAGATATGGACGACCAAATAAGGACAGGCGATGAAGAAGTATTAGAGGCTCAAATGTCGTTTCTCGACCATCTGGACGAGTTGCGCAAGCGGCTTGTAAACTCGGTTATCATTGTGGTTCTCGCGTTTGTTTTCTGCTTTTATATTTCTGACGAGATATTCAGTTTTCTTTCCGTTCCAATACGTCGGGCGCTTTCTGAAGCGGAACGACGAGATCTCCCGGTTACAGGATTAACTGGTGACGAAACGATATTGCCGCTGGCCAGTTTGCAGGAGGGCAATACCGGAAGGTACGTTTTCGAGCGGGCGACAAAAATCGGCACCAGCGTGGTTTCCCCCGGAACATCGGTACAGGCAATTGTTGCAAAAGACGCCGCGGGAAATACCGCCCTTTTTACAAACGAGCCGATCATTTCCGCGGGCGGAGTTATCCCCGGCGGTGTAAAGCTGCCGGTCGACCTTTCGATCGGGGCAAAAGCGGAGCCGAGCGCGGACGAGCGTTTGATTGTAACCACTGCCGGTGAAAGTTTTACGCTGTTTGTAACCGTCTCGTTATACGCCGCGATTGCGCTGGCGATTCCCCTACTGTTGTGGCAGGTTTGGGGTTTTATATCGCCTGCCCTTTACAAGCACGAACGGGCCTACGTAACGCCATTCATCGGTCTTTCTACAATTTCGTTTGTGATCGGAGCAGCATTTGCATATTACATTATATTTCCACCCGCGCTCAGATATTTGCTCGGACTTGCAGACGACTTTCGCCCTTTATTAACGGCAAGCGCTTATTTTGATTTCATTACGCTGATAATGCTCGCAATGGGATTTATCTTTCAGATGCCCGCTGTTACATACGTTTTGGCGAGAATCGGCATCATTTCGGCGGGATTGCTGATTCGAAGCTGGAAGATCGCTATGGTCGTTATTTTGATAGTCGCCGCTGTCGTCTCGCCGACCGGCGATATTCCGAATTTAATGCTTTTTGCCACGCCGATGATGGTCCTTTACGTTTTTTCGATATTTATAGCCTGGTTTTTTGGAAAGAAAAGGCAGAAAGAAGCAGGCGATTAATGGCAGAGGCGAAGAGGAATGAAATCGGGGCACTGATAAACACGGATTAATAGTGAAATGCGAATAGCTGGTTGGATTTGCATCCATGTTTATCCGTGTCATCTGTGGATGTTTTTTTCTGAGTTTCTTCGGTAAAATCCAACTCGGCGGTTCGACTATGCAACCCGACAGGAGCGTTGCCGCATCTTGAACATTTAGGGATTACTGTCTAAAATCTTTAAAGCTTACAATTACGCGATCCGGGAAAGCATTCCGGTGTTTAAACAGCAGGAGTTTTACTGTTATGTCGATAGTGAATTTGATTCGAAATATTGTTTTTGGGACATTGATACTGAGCATTGGATCGATATCCGGATTTGCCCAAAAAGCGCAAAAGGAAAAGGACCGGCCCAGCCAGGATCCGACCACAAATGCGAGAAAGGTCAAGCCGGAATTAAAGGAAGCCTATAAAAAATGGCTGAATACGGATGTCGACTACATCATCAGCAAGGAAGAGCGACGGGCTTTTAACGCATTGACGACCGACGAGGAGCGCGAAAACTTTATCGAAAACTTTTGGCGCCGCCGCGATCCGAATCCGGACACCGAAGAAAATGAGTACCGGGAAGAATATTATGAGCGGATCGCCTATGCTAATGAGCATTTTGCATCTGGAATTCCCGGCTGGAGAACGGACAGAGGCCGCACGTACATCGCGTGGGGCAAGCCCGATTCGATAGAATCGCACCCTGCAGGCGGTGCATATGATCGTCCCAGCTACGAAGGCGGCGGCTCAACGACGACATACCCGTTTGAAATCTGGTTTTACCGGCATCTTGACAACGTCGGCGACGGCCTCGAAATCGAATTTGTCGATCCAACTGGTACCGGCGAGTACAGGCTGGCCCGCAATGCCAACGAAAAAGATGCTCTTGCAACCGTACCCGGCGCGGGGTTGACAACGGCCGAGCAGCTCGGACTGAGCAGCAAAGGAGACCGGGTCAGCGGCCAGCAGGGTAGTAACCCTTTTCAGTTTCAGCGTGAACAGGATTCGCCGTTTCGCCGAATGGAGATAATCTCGAATTTACAGCGTCCGCCGCAAGTAAAATTTAGCGATCTTCAGGGTATCGCCGGCGGTGATTCGGGCGTGTTGGACAACAATCCGCTTAATTTCGATCTGCGGGTCGATTTTTTCCGGCAGTCGGACGACCGAGTCATTGCGACATTTACTGTGCAGACTGATAACAAAGACCTTTCATTCGAGAAAATCGGCGGCCTGGAAACGGCACGATTGAACATTTTCGGACGCATCACGGCCGTTTCGGGCAAACGCTCGGGAATTTTTGAAGAGTCTGTTACGACCAACGCCACGTCAGCTGAGCTCACCGAAATGAAGGACAGAAAATCGATCTATCAGAAAGCGGTCGCGTTGACGCCGGGAGTTTATAAGGTCGATGTGGTTGTCCGGGACGTTGTTACCGGCAATCGAGGCATAGTTAATCAGGGTTTTACGGTGCCGAGATATGACGAAAAGAAACTTTCCACCTCGACGTTGATCCTCGCTTCGAAGCTGCGTGAGACGAACGAGCGCGATGTCGGCGGCATGTTCGTGATAGGCAATTCGAAGGTGGTTCCGAACCTCGCCGGCAATTACAAACAGGGCCAGGAAATCGGCGTGTATTTACAGGTCTACAATGCGGGCATCGACCAAACGACATTGCGGCCCGCGGTCGACGTCAACTACATATTGACCAAAAGCGGCAAGGAAGTTTTGCGGCAGACGGAAGACTGGAGCGGTTTGAGCGACTCAGGCCAGCGGCTGACGCTTGCACGATTGCTGCCCACCGACCAGATGCCTTTGGGCGATTATGAGATAAAGATCGTAACAAAAGACCGAGTGGGCGGCCAGGTTATTGAGAATAAAGGCAAGTTCACGATCACCCAATAAAAGTCGATCTTTTTGTGCAGAATAAGCCGGCGCCGCTTTAGAAGCTGCATCGGCTTTTTTATTGGCCATAGGGTTCGTGCCGCTGCCGACGAATTCTCCTAAATGGAACCGTTCTCGATATAAGGCATGCGAATCGAGAGAGTTACCCTGATCAGAACATCATCGTGCTCAATGTGGAGGGCTATCGGGCTGGTTCCTTTATATAAAAACCGGTGGTGTTCGATTCCTCAAAACCATCAATGAAAATCGCAACGTGGAATGTTAATTCGATAAATATGCGGCTCGAGCAAATGCTTAAATGGCTTGCCGATACGCAAACCGATGTTTTATGCCTTCAGGAAACAAAATGCGTCGATGAAAAGTTTCCATACCAGGCGATCAATGATGCCGGTTATCAAATCGCGTTTTATGGCCAGAAATCGTATAACGGCGTGGCTATCATTTCTAAGCACGAGATCACGGACGTACAGAAAAACTTCCCGGGCGATATCGACGATTCGCCCAAACGCCTGATCGCCGCAACTATAAACGGAATCCGCATCGTAAACACATATATCCCAAACGGCACCGAGCTTTGGACCGACAAATTTACGTTCAAACTCGATTGGCTGCAGCGGCTGCGGAAATATTTCGACGAAACCTGCGATCTCGGCGGCGATGTTCTGTTGTGCGGTGATTTTAATGTTGCGCCCGAGGAACTTGATGTTTGGAACGTGCCGGCCTGGACCGGAAGGCTGCATTTCTCAAAGCCCGAACGCGCCGCCATTCATCACGTAAAACAGTGGGGCTTTGTCGATGTTTTTCGCAAAATGAACGGCGATCTGCAGGAATTTTCGTGGTGGAATTACCGCGAAGGAGCATGGCAAAAAAATCATGGCCTCCGCATCGATCATATCTGGACATCGCCGTCTTTTGCGGATAAATGCACCGGCTGCTGGATCGACAAATCACCTCGAAGCCTCGAACGCCCAAGCGACCACACACCAGTCGTCGCGGAGTTCTCCGTCTAAACTTAAAATACCAACATAAATCCTTTACCAAAAATCCGTTAATTATTATACTTTCATTTCGGAGGCGTTTTGGATTAAATCTATGGCGACACTAACAATAAAGAATTTACCCGACGAAATCTACGCTGCATTGAGTAAAACGGCAAAACAAAACCGGAGGAGCATTAACAGCGAGGCGATTGTTCAACTTG
>JACDAY010000149.1 GCA_013695195.1 Blastocatellia bacterium
CTTTACGGTATTCGTTTATGGTTTTTTCACCGGTTTATGCTTCTGCTTCGCTGGATTTTTGTCGGCGGCGAAACAAATAAGGAACTAAATCAGGAAAAGCAGGCTGTCTGGCTAAAGGAAAAGCTTATCGAGCTTGGCCCGACGTTTATCAAGATCGGCCAATCCATGGGCACGCGCGCAGACCTTCTGCCGCTCCCGTTCGTAACGGCTCTCGGGGAACTGCAGGATAATGTGCCGCCCTTTCCCAATGAGATCGCTTTTGCACGAATCGAAAAAGATCTCGGGCGAAAGCTTTCGGATGTTTACTCTGAATTTGATATTGAGCCGATTGCGGCCGCTTCGTTGGGACAGGTTTACCGCGCAAGATTGTTTACGGGTGAGGAGGTTGCGGTTAAAGTGCAGCGTCCGAATCTCGATGCGACAATAACCGGCGACATCGGAATTTTACGAAGCGTCGCTAAATTTGCCGAGCGTTTTCCGCAGCTAAATGAAAATGCTGATTGGTCCGGAATGCTGCGTGAATTCGACGTAACAATCCATGAAGAAATGGATTACGTCGCAGAAGGGAATAACGCAGAACGATTTCGCGAGAATTTTAAGAATTGGCCGAACATTCAGGTTCCGACGATTTATTGGGACGCCACGACTGCGAAGGTTCTGACGATGGATTTCATCCACGGAACGAAGGTTATTGATCTTGAAGGCCAGCGGGAACGCAGCATCGCTCCTGAAAAGGTCAATCGCCTGCTCATCAAAACTTATCTAAAACAGCTTCTCGAAGACGGGTTTTTTCATGCCGATCCGCATCCGGGAAATTTGCTTGTAATGGACGACGGCCGGCTCGCGTTTTTCGATTTTGGGATGGTCGGCCGCATCACTCCGGAACTGCAGGCGAAGATGATCGATGCTTTTTTTCATGTCGTCAGCAAAGATCCTGCGGGAATCGCCCAGGATTTGATCGATCTCGACTTTCTCAAACCGGGGACAAATCCGAACGTCGTGCGGCCTGTGGTTGAAAGGATGTTTCAATTTCACCTGAACTTGAAGCTAAAGGATGTCAATTTCAAGGAGCTTACATACGATCTGGCGGATGTAATGTACGACTATCCGTTTCGCCTGCCGTCGAATTTTACCTATATAATGCGCGCACTGATGACGCTCGAGGGCATTGGCATCGTTACCGATCCCGAATTCAATTTCTTCGAGACGGCCAAGCCGTTTGCAAAGGAATTCATGCTCCGCCGCGAAGGCAACGATTTTCGCAAGATTTTCGTCAATAAGCTGATCGGCCGCGATGAGGGCGGCAAGATCGATTGGAACCGGACGTGGAAATTGGCGAAGATGGCGTTTAAAACGGCCCTCAACACCGGGAAGTAGTTACTTTTGCCGGACTTCCCCTTTGGCTGTAACAAAGTGTCGATCATGATTGAAATGTCTTCGGATAGGATCGTTGTAAAACAAATAATCGACGATTTTCGGATTGAAAGTTTGGACAATCCGTTATGGCACGGCGCCGACTGTGTTCATATTGAAAAATATTGGTCTGGCGAACCGGCACCGCCGGAAAGATATGCAGAGGCAACACTTTTGTGGTCGGAGACGGCTTTTTACGTTCGATTCGCGGCGGAGCAGAGCGAACCTTTGATAATTAGCGAAAACCCGGATCTTGAAAGCAAGACGTTCGGTCTTTGGGACAGAGATGTTTGCGAGATATTTATTTCACCGGACGCTAAGCCGCCGGGAAATTATTTCGAGTTCGAGATCGCTCCAACGGGGGAATGGGTCGATATTGCTTTTTTTACAGATATGGCGGGAAACCGCAAAATGGATACGAACTACGCTTCGGGAATGCAAACGGCAGCAAGAATCGAGCAAAATAAAATTGTAGTTGCTATGAAGGTTGAATGGAAAGCCTTCGGCAAAAAGCCGGAATTTGGCGATGTTTGGCGTGGCAATTTGTTTCGCTGTGTCGGTAAAAACCCGGATCGAGGTTATCTTGCGTGGCGCTCAACTCGAACCGAAACACCAAATTTCCATGTACCTGAGGCGTTTGGCGAATTGGAGTTTTCGGAGAGTATGTGTGACGGCTTTTTCCCTCGTTTTGACCTGTGATTATTGCTGAAATCAGGAATTCGGTCGCTACTGCTCACGGTTCTGACACGCTCAGACAACAAAGCTTGCTTGAACACTACTTGATTCTGTATTACCTAACCCTGCAAAAGCTTTTCGTAGATGATGTATGAACCTAATCCCAAGCTGAAAACTCCTGCGCAAAAGCGGATCGTAGTATTCAAAAAAGCGAAGCGGTTCGCTGTTAGATAGGTCGGTAATCCGATCAGAAGACTCATTGCCATCATCCCGCCGATCGAGCCGACGCCGAAAACTAAAATATAGAGCAGCGCCAGGGCCGGTGTCGGAATCGTCGGCACAACCAAAAGCATCAAAGCGGCGCTGCCCGCAAGACCGTGAATCATTCCAATTATAATGGAGCGTGGGCTGAATCGGTGGTGCGACGGTTCGGATGCATCATCCTCGTGTGCGTGAATATGAACGTGCTCGCAGGTGCCGTGTTCATGTGTGTGGACGTGAACTTTCCGGCTTGAAAAAAGCTTTCTAAGAGCATTGAGTCCCAGGAGAACGAGCATCCCGCCCACGATCGCTTCGAGTTTCGCTTCAATAGTTTCGGAGATCTGCAGTTTGAGAAAAATGACAAATATGCCGACGACAAAAAGCGAAATAGTATGTCCCAGGCCCCAAAGCCCGCCGATGATCGAAGCAGTGAAAAGACTCTTCTTTTCGCTGACAATGGTCGAGATAGCAGCTAGATGATCTGCTTCGACGGCATGCTGCAAGCCAAGAAGAAATCCTATCACCAATACCGTGAATGTTGATAATTCCGGTGTCAATTCCATTTTTTATCTCTAGGCCTTCCCAAAATGCCAAATTCGCAATATAAAATCAGATTGTCATACCGCCGTCCACTGCGATGGTCTGACCGGTTACATAGCTCGATGCATCCGAGGCAAGAAAAACCGCAATGCCCTTAAGCTCGCCCGCTTCGCCGACGCGTGGGATTGCATTATCTTCCTTTATTGCGCCCTCGTAAATATCGATCACCGCGTCCGCCAGACGGGAATGAAAAAAGCCCGGAGCAATTGCATTTACGCGAATTCCTTTTCGTCCCCAGCTTGCGGCAAGCTCACGCGTTAAACCGATCAGGCCCGCTTTGCTGGCGGCGTACCCGACATAAAACGGGCCGTTCGCGCTTGAGGTTATTCCCGCAATTGAAGCTATATTGATGATCGAGCCCTGCCCGCGTTTCAACATCTCCCGTCCGGCGGCTTGAGCAAATAGAAAGCAGCCGGTCAAATTAATATCCAATACCTGCTTCCATCTTTCAAGCGGCATATCCTCCGGCATAGCGCCCCAGGACACACCGGCATTATTTATCAGAATATCGACTTTCCCGTAATGAAGAACCGTTTCATCGATAACCGCCTGGACATCCTCAGGCTTTGCGACGTCGCAGACCTGGGCGATCACATTAAATTTATTCGCCCGAAATTCCCTTACAGTTTCGTCAAGCCATTCTGCTCTCCGGGCGCATAGCATCAGGTTTGCCCCTGCTTCCGCCAATGCCTCGGCCATTTCTTTGCCTATCCCGCGTGAACCTCCGGTAATGATAGCCGTTTTGCCGTTCAGATTAAACAGATCACGAATGTGTTTCACCATAATGGTTGCGTAAATAGTAAATCGCAAATCATAAACCGAAACAACTAGCTATTCACGATTTACGATTCCCTTTTTTGCGATTAAATACAATTATGAGCAAGCACCAAAGGATTGGACTGCTTTCGATCCTACCGTGGAATTCCGCGTACACGTTTATTTATAGAGAATTATGGTCAGGCCGCACATTTCGCTTTGCGACCTGAAGCTTTTAGTAAAACATCATTTCAAATCGAACAATAAAAACTCCGTTTTATCCTCACGCGACTTTATCTTTAGGGCGGTTTCTTCACTAATAGCCACTCCATCGCCGGCATCTAAGGTTTTACCGTTAACTTCAACAGATCCGCTTATTAATTGAATCCAGGCATGACGCACGTCAGCCAAATTGTGCAGAATCTCATTGCCGCTTTTCAGAATCGAAGCGTAAATTGACACGTCCTGGTTTATAGTCACCGATCCGTCATCGCCGCCTCGTGAAGCAACGAGTCTAAGCTTCCCCTGCTTATCTTCAGGCGCGAAGATCTTTTGTTCGTAGCTCGGTGTCAGATTCCTTTTCTCCGGCAAAATCCAGATCTGCAGCAGATGTGTTTTGTCCGTCGGCGAACTGTATTCGCTGTGCAGAATGCCTGTCCCGGCTGTCATACGCTGAACTTCATTGGGGCGGATCATCTCGCCGTTTCCCATGGAATCGCGATGCGACAGCTCACCGGAAATCATATATGTGACGATCTCCATATCGCGATGCCCGTGTTCGGGAAAACCTTGCGCGGGTTCGATAATATCCTCGTTTATAACTCGCAAGTCCCTAAAACCCATAAACCGCGGGTCATAATAATCGCTGAATGAAAATGTGTAATTCGTATCTAGCCATCCGTAGTTGGCCTTGCCGCGTTCGTCCGATCTTCTGATATTGATCATCGATTTCTCCTTGTTTATAACTATTGTAAGGATACAGGGAAAACACCGGGTAGTAATCATCAATTGCGGCGATGATTTTCTAATACTTTCGGGTGAGATAATTGGAAGCAAAAAAAAAGGCAAAAAGCGCAAAGATCGTTTTGAGGTTCATGGCTGTCACATAAGAAAGCAGCCAAATTCACGTGAAAGGTCTCTAAAGCAAAAAAAACTCTTCGTTCCTTCTGCGACTTTTTGCGCGGCTAACTCTTTTCTTTTCTCGCGACCATCAGCCCGTCGCGGATTGGCAAAAGCACATTCGAGACGCGCGCGTCAGACTTTATCATCTTGTTAAACTCGTGCAAAGCAAGTGTATTGTCATCTTTTTCTTCCAGAAGAACCTGTCCGCTCCAGAGAACATTATCGGCGATAATAAATCCGTCCGGGCGGACTTTATCGAATACCAGATTGTAGTAATTAGTGTAATTCGGCTTGTCCGCGTCGATAAAAACGAGATCGAAAGTTTCGCTTAGCTTAGGAATGATTTCCACCGCGTTGCCAAGATGAAATTCGATCCTGCCCGCATACTGTGACTTTTCTATAAACGAACGCGCAACCTTATTGGTGTCCTCGTTGACGTCCAACGTAATGACCTTGCCGCCGGCAGCCAAACCTTCCGCAAAACAGAGAGCTGAATATCCGAGATATGTGCCGATTTCTAAAACTACTTTCGGCCGGAGCATCTTGGATAACATGCTCAGAACACGGCCTTGA
Organism: Blastocatellia bacterium; assembly: GCA_013695195.1. Lineage (GTDB taxonomy): Bacteria > Acidobacteriota > Blastocatellia > Pyrinomonadales > Pyrinomonadaceae > OLB17. The sequence continues at coordinate 5,401 of JACDAY010000149.1, forward strand.
AAAAAGCCGGAGAGCATGCTTTTATCTTCGTAGTGTTCGTTACAGATTTGGCGAAGTTCCAGCAACACTTCGCTTTCATCGGATGTAAAATCCTCCGCGTACTTTATCCAATCTTCGTTCATAGATCGATTCTAAAAAGAACCGGACTCCCACGGATGTATCGAAAAAAATCCGTGGTAATCGCGATTTTCGGCGTTGATCCGTGTTCCAGCCCTTTAGCCCTGTGACAATTCAGCCGTAAATTCCACGATGGGCCGCAGCAGATCAGTGTCGTAGTTACTGCTAACGCCCTGCATAACAAGTGTCATTCGTTCCAGGCCCAATCCAGTGTCAACAGACGGAGCCGGCAGCGGTTCGAGCTTGTAATGTCCCGGCGCGGTCTCGATGCGGTTGTATTGCATAAACACCAGATTCCAGATCTCCATCGTCGTATCGCCTTCGCCGTTTACCCATTTGGGATGGTTCTTTTCCGGGTTTTCCGGCTCGTCGCCAAGATAATAATTGATCTCTGAATTCGGCCCGCACGGCCCGGTTTCGGCCATCTGCCAAAAATTATCCTTGCGGCCAAATGGCAGAATCCGCTCCGGCCGTGCCCCGGCCTTTATCCAAAGCTCTCTCGCTTCCGTATCAGCCGGAACTTCCCCGTCGCCTTCGAAGACGGTGAACCAGAGCCTGTTTACGTCCAGTTTCATTTCGTTGACGAGAAAATCCCACGCGAAATTGATAGCGTCTTCCTTAAAATAGTCGCCGAACGAAAAATTCCCAAGCATCTCAAAAAACGTCTGATGCCGCGCGGTTTTCCCGACCTCGTCCAGGTCGTTGTGCTTGCCGCCGGCACGTATGCATTTTTGCGACGACGCGGCACGAACGTAATCGCGTTTTTCATTGCCGAGAAAAACGTCCTTAAACTGGTTCATCCCGGCGTTAGTAAAAAGCAGCGTCGGGTCATTCGCCGGCAAAAGCGGAGCAGAGTGCACAACTTTGTGACCGTTCTTCTCAAAATATTCCAAAAATTTACGTCTAATCTCGTTTCCTGTCATAAAATACTATTTTACGTTCGCCCGGCTAACAGATACGAGGGAGCTGTTCGCCTGCTAACATATCTACGATTCGCGTGCCGCCAAAACCTGTGAGCATCGACACAATCCCTTGCGGCTCCGGTCTTACCTCACCGATAATGCATGCCCCGCCGCCGTGAATATTTTTCTTCATACGCTCAACGATCGCATCGGCTACATCCGGTGAAACGATTGCAACGAGCTTTCCTTCATTGGCAACGTAAAGCGGATCGAGCCCAAGGATTTCGCAAGCGCCCTTTACTTCCTCGCGGACGGGAATCAGGTCTTCGAGAATTTCGATATAAACGTCCGAGCTCATAGCGATTTCATTGAGAGTAGTTGCGATGCCGCCGCGTGTCGGATCGCGCAAAGATCGAATTGCGTCCGGCATTCTGTTTAGAATCGCTTCATCAAGTATCTCGGCGACGAGTTGGTGTAGAGAGGCCGAATCGCTTTCGATATCGGTTTCCAGTTCGAGCTCGCCACGCGCGATCAGGATGGTAGTGCCGTGATCGCCAATTGTGCCGCTAAGAATGACTTTATCGCCCGGCTGTGCATTTGAAGAAGAAATATTTACCTCTTGTTCGAGAACGCCGACGCCGGCAGTGTTTATAAAGATTTTGTCGGCGGAGCCTTTTTGTACAACTTTGGTATCGCCCGTTACAATCTGCACACCCGCCTCTTCAGCCGCAGCCTGCATAGATGATGCAATACGTCTCAGATCGTCGATCGGAAAACCTTCTTCCAGGATAAAGCCTGCTGACAGATAAAGCGGTCTTGCGCCGCTCATCGCCAGATCGTTGGCCGTGCCGTGAACAGCAAGCTTTCCGATGTCGCCGCCCGGGAAAAAAATAGGATCGACAACATACGAGTCGGTCGTAAACGCCATCTTCTTTGCACCGTTCACTTCGAAGACAGCCTGATCCTCGAGTTTTTCGAGCATCGGATTTCTAAAATATTCCAGAAAGACGCCTTCCACCAGATCGTGCATCGCCCGCCCGCCGCTGCCGTGCGCAAGCGTAATATGCGTCTCACGAATCTTGTGTTTTCTGCGCCGTGCGCGTTCGACGCGTTCGAAAAGCGGGTTTGTTACAAACGTATCGGTCATTACTAAGTCGTTTTACCAGGCAAATAATAATGTCGCAAAACAATAAGTCCGGCGATCGCAGCCGCGCTTAAACCACCCACTACCGCAGGTAGTTCTGACTCCGGCTCGTTTATAATATATTGCGCACTGCCCGTCTCACGATATCGGTTGTCAAACCATAAACCAGATGGGAAGAAAGCCCGTAAGCATGGCTTGAAAACGGATATTCAGTGGGCGATTTTGACAACCCCAGTGCCGGAACGACGACTTCATCGGCAACAAGCCAGACCGCCGTGCCAAACGGCAGGCCCGCGCCGGTGCTTGTCACCGGAGCAATTTCAGAAGCCACGCCGTAAATCAAACCGGACGTCGCGCCCATAGCATAGGACATCGCTTCGCCGGCCGGTTCTTTTTCACTTTTTGTTAATTTATGATCGAAAACGCCTTCCGAAATTTCTTTTGCGGCTTTAACGTTTGCCGGCTCTTCTTCTTTCTTTTTTGATTTTTTTTCCTCTTCCGAAAGTGCGCTTACCAGCGACTGAAATCCGCCCATGACAACCGTCCCCACCAACCCGCCGACAAGTCCGGCAACCGCGCCTTTGAATATTTCTCCGGAATCTTCCCCATTCAGATGATTTCCCATTTTTCGCTTCCCCCTTTTTCCGAACTAAATAACCTGAGCCGAACGCTGGGCAATCTTCGACAATCGCCCGAAGTTGTAATAGGCCGCGCACGCGCCTTCCGATGACACCATGCACGATCCGATAGGTGTTTCCGGCGTACATGCCGTACCGAAAACCTTGCATTCCCAAGGCTTTTTCACGCCCTTAAGAATTTCCCCGCATTGGCAAGCTTTTGGATCGGCAATCCGCAAACCCGGAACTTCAAACTTAAGCTCCGCATCGAACGCGGCGTATTTTTCCTTAAGCTTCATTCCGCTGTGAGCTATCGAGCCCAAGCCCCGCCATTCAAAAAATCTTCGCGCTTCGAAAACTTCTCCCAGAACTTCCAAAGCCTTGCGGTTTCCGTCACGTTCCACGACGCGGCCATATTGATTTTCGATTTCAGCACGGCCTTCGACTATTTGTTTGACAATCATATAAACCGACTGCAAAATATCCAGCGGCTCAAAACCTGTAACGACTAGCGGCTTTCCGTATTCGTTCGGCACAAATTCGTAACAGCGCGTGCCGATAACAGTACTGACGTGGCCGGGGCCGACGAAACCGTCAAGCTGCAGATCGGGCGAATCGAGCATCGCCTTGAGCGACGGCACGATCATAATGTGATTGCAGAAAACGCTGAAATTTTCCACCTTGTCTTTTGCGGCCTGGAGGATCGTCATCGCCGTCGAAGGCGAAGTCGTTTCAAATCCGAGCGCGAGAAAGATAACATGCCGTTCGGGATTATGTTTAGCGATTTTCAAAGCGTCGAGAGGCGAATAAACCATCCGCACATCCGCGCCCCTGGCTTTCGCGTCGAGCAGATTCGTGCTCGAGCCTGGAACGCGCATCATATCGCCGAAGGTCGTAAAGATCACGCCGGGCTGCAAGGCGAGCGAAATACAATCATCGGTTCGCCCAAGCGGTATTACGCACACCGGGCAGCCCGGCCCGTGGATCATCTCGATATTCGGCGGCAGTAGATCTTCAATGCCGTATTTAAAAATAGCGTGAGTGTGCCCGCCACAAACTTCCATCAGCTTTAGCGGCTTATCCGTCATCCCGGCAATTTTCTCGGCAAGTATTTTTGCAAGATCGGCTTGGCGATATTCATCGATGTATTTCATAAATCTCCCGCGTTTGCACTTCCTGCTTAAGCAGGTTCTGTCAGAACCGCCTGCGTAAGCGGGTGGCC
>JACDAY010000153.1 GCA_013695195.1 Blastocatellia bacterium
TCGCGTCGTCCGCCAGAAAAACGCCCGGATAAGCCATAAACAATTTAAAGCTCGTGATGCCTTCGTCCATCAATTGATACATCTCGCGCTCGTCGCCGTCTTCAAATTCGGTCGTGATCAGGTGAAAACCGTAATCAATCGCGCATTTTCCTTCCGCCTTTTTATGCCAGGCATCTACGCCCGCCGTCATCGATTCGCCTTTTGTCTGTACGGCGAAATCAATAATCGTCGTCGTCCCGCCAAACGCCGCCGCCCGCGTCCCGGTAAAAAAATCGTCCGACGAAGACGTTCCGCCAAACGGCAATTCCATATGCGTATGCGGATCGATGCCGCCGGGAAAGACGAGCTTGTTTTTCGCATCGATAATAACGTCCGCTTCCATATCGAGCATTTTGCCGATGATGGAAATCGTTTCGTCTTCGATAAGAATGTCGGCTGTGTAGTCGTCAACCGCTGTGACGATACGGCCAGATTTGATGAGTGTTTTCATAAACAATGAAATATTTGTTCTTCGTAATCTATTTAAACAATGTGTGGTGTTCCTGAAGACCTAAGTTCGGACATTGAAGGACCAGATGCAAGGAACCGCGCTCATATTCAACCTCAAAATGGAAGAATCCATGGGAACGTTTTAGCCCAATTCTTTTCGGCTAAAGCCTGGAAAGAATCTTTTTCGGAATTTGGGTTAAAGCCCAGGGTGCAAAACGGTTTCGAAATATCGATGAACCGACTAACAATCCGCTCGCTATTTCGCGAGCGAAACGACGTCGAATCCCGCATCACCCGCGGCTTCGCATAATCGATAATCTGCTGAAACAAAAGGCCGGCTGCGCGGACGTTCGCCGCACCATCTGAGAGCGGCCGCCAATTGAAATGCGTCCAGGGCGCGAATTTTGTAGGCCGCGGGCATCGACATCGCAAGCTTTAACACCGCGTCATCCGGCCTGATCTTCCGAGCGCGAAGGTGAAATTTCTGCCATCCGTCAATAGCCTGTCTTGATTTAGCCTCATTGAGAAAATCTTCGCGCCGCAATCGCTCAATGCCGCTGTGGACCTCAACCGGCGTGCCCCACCATACTACCGGCAGGTCAAGCGTGCGTCGAATCCTGCGGGCCAAGAACGAAAACTCCTGATTGCAGCAAAGCGGAATTATTGCACTCGTGTCCCAAAAGGCGACGCTATCGCTCATCTCGATCCTCTCGGATGATCTCAAGAATTTTTTCCAAGGGAACGTTCGGGCGCTCTTCTTCCCAAAACGAATCCGGTAATGGCTCATCGATTTCCGGCAATGTCATTATGCCTTTTGCAACAAGCTCAAGTTCCTCGGCCTCGTAATCGTCTGTGTAATTTAGCGGCACGATCTTTGCGAACGGGACGTTTCGGTCGCTCACCAACACCTCTCCGCCGCGTTTTACTTCGGCCAGATATGCGCTCAAATGGTTTTTTAGCTCGGCTATGTTTGCGGTTTTCATACTTGGCTATTATAGCTATGTTGAATGATTATGCAAACAAAATAAGGTTTTCCAATACGTCATTCTTTCAAGGTCGGACAGGATAAAAATTTCAAACCGGCTTCTCAACTATTGTCGGCATTTCATCTTTTGCCGCTGGAGGCGCGGTTTCTTCTGCATCTTCTTCGCCTTTTTGTTCCTGTCCTGCAAGAACGGTGTCGGCGGCATCAGCCATGCGCTCTTCCAGGTGTTCACTCGGAGCGTCCGCCGGGTGAAGGTCGCCGACGTGATAAAAATACGAAGCTTGATAAAGCTCACGCAGGAATTTGAAAAAGACTTTTCCGATGGCGATGGCCGGAATTGCCAGAATCACGCCGAGCAATCCGAAGAGCTTTCCGCCGATAAGCAAGCTTAAAAAAACCGCCATCGGATGCAGATTAAGCCTTCCACCCAGTATTTTCGGAGTCAAAATGTAACCTTCCAAACTCTGGACGGCTATGAACACGCCGAGAACAGCCGCCACGTTCCATACGCCGCCCCCGCCCGCGACTGTAAATCCGCCCGCTAGAACTATACCTAGAATCGTCCCGACATAAGGAATAGCGTTTAATAACCCGGCAAGGAGCGCGATGCCCGCCCACGCCGGAACGCCGAGAAACCAGAATCCGACGGCATAGCAAACGGCCATTATCAGACCGATGAGAAGCTGGCCGCGCACATAGGATTCGAGGATCCGCCCCGATTCGTCAAACAAAAGACTAAACGGAGCGCGAAAACGTGGAGGGATCAAATCTTCCAGCGAATCGCGCCACCGCCCGAAATCAATCAGAATATAAAAAACGAAAAACGGCACGAGCAAAAGATCGAGCGACGAAACGAGCGTGGAAAGAATAACCGAGCCGCCGCCGCCGGCAGTCGCCGTAAGCTTTCCCTCGTCGTCAACGGTCGTCGTTGTCGCGGTTGTCATATTTTCGTTGTAAAACTTCGCAGGGTCGCTTAGAAATCGTTCGATTTTGTCTCCTGCGACAGCCTCCAGCGCGGGCGAATAGCGCCGGAGATAGGCTCTCTGCATAGCTGCGTTTTCAGGCGTAAAATTTTCTGCAATTTTGGAACCGGCTTTCGTACTTTCCGTCCATAAATCGGGAACGACATATGTCATAAAAGCGGTGATTATGAGCGCCACCAGCAAAATAGCGGCGATTGATGACATCGTGCGCGAAAGTCCGCGTTTTTCGCCTTGATAAACAATGGGATTGAGTAGGTAAGCTACTGCAAACGAAGCCAGCACCGGCACGATGGCGACGC
>JACDAY010000049.1 GCA_013695195.1 Blastocatellia bacterium
TGAGTACAAGTTCCGCCGCTTTATCCAATAATTTTAGCTCGGCATTTATTGCAGAGATCGAACAAGAAGCCGCAGTCGCGAGGAAATGCCTCGAGCGCATTCCCGCCGAGAAGTTCGACTGGAAACCACATGAAAAATCCATGAGCTTTGGCAGGCTCGCTTCGCATGTCGCGGAAATGTTTGGTTGGACTCCGCCAACGATGCAGCATGCGGAACTCGATTTTGCAAAGATGGATTTCAAACCCTATGAACCTACAACCACCGCCGATCTGGTCGAATTTCTCGACAAAAATGTCGCAGAGGCGATAGAAACCCTGAGGAATTGTGACGATTCGGCTTTCATGGAAAACTGGACGATGCGTAACGGCGAGCAGATTTATTTCACGATGCCGAAAGCTGTCGTGATGCGTTCGTTTGTGATGAACCATATTGTTCATCACAGAGGCCAGCTTTCGGTTTATCTGAGGCTGAACGATATTTCCGTGCCGTCGATCTACGGCCCGTCCGCGGACGAAGGCCAGATGTAACGGCAAAAATTATTTAGGAGAATAAATAATGGCGAGCAATGAGGCTTTTATTGCCGAGATACAACAGGAAGCAATCGCGACCCGCAAAATGCTGGAGCGTATTCCCGCCGAAGCTTTTGATTGGAAACCGTATGAAAGATCCATGTCGATGAAAAGGCTTTCAGTGCTTGTCGCGGATATGTTTGGATGATTTGTGTTTATGCTGGACGAGGACGAGTTGGATTTCGAAAAGGGATGGGAACCACCGGACCCGAAGACGACTCGGGAGCGAGAGAACTCAATATCTTCGTCGTTTTAATGGTTGATTATTACATTTCAAAGTTTCGGGAAGCCTGATTATTTTAATCAATATTTGACAAGCAAAAACCGTGCACGTTATCCTAATCGTTCGCTTGTTCGGGACATGGCGTTTTCTAAGCATATTTCGAGGTTCGAGTTAGAGAAACGCGCGTCCGAACTCAAAACTTATTCTGCTTGTTTTCTGACCGGTTCGTCTAGGGGTTAGGACACCGCCCTTTCACGGCGGCAACACTGGTTCAAATCCCGTACCGGTTACCAATCTTATTCCAAAACCGATCCCATGTTGTCAACATCCTTTATTACGGTTTATGCATCAAATCGTATAGGCCGATTCGCTCGCACACCGGAGCGAATTTTTCATTTTTACCGAGGTATAATGCTGAAAAACTTTTTATATTTACTGATCTTACTATCGTTTGCTTTCGTTTCGATCAATGCTCAAACACAGAATAATGCCGATACGGTAATGATCCTGCCGTTTGAAAACACATCGGATAAACCGGAATTTAACTGGGTTGGCGAGAGTTTCGCGCTTTCATTGTCCGAACTATTGAAATTACCGAGCATTAACGTCGTTCCGAACAGCCAGCGAAAGATCGTTCAGCAGCGTCTGCGTATCCCTCTGACAAACCTTCCAAGCCTGGCAACATCATTAAAATTAGCCCGCGAAGCAAACGCGACGCTCCTTATTTCCGGCAGATACAATATTGTGCCGGCTCAGGGTGACACAGCCGCTACGTTGAATGTCATCGCTAAGATAATCCGTGTAAACGAGGGCAGATTTCTCAACGAAGAGCTTCCCGACGGTCGCCGCATCACACGCGACATCAATCTGAACGATGCTCTCGGCAATTTGCAGACAATGCAGGGACAGATCGCATATCAGATACTTTATCAACGCGACAAGGCTTTGCCGTTCTCGCAGAATCAACTCATCGAAACCGCAAACAAAGTTCCCGGTCGAGCATTCGAAGCTTATATCAAAGGACTGCTGACGCCGGCACTAGAAGCCCGCGAAAACTACTTTAAAAACGCGATGCGGCTTTATACGGAAGCCACGCCGGACGGCACATTTGCCGACGCTGCACTTGAGCTTGGGCATCTTTATTTGAATCAGCGGAAATTTGCAGAGTCAATCGATTCTTTCGAACGCGTGATAAATGCGAATCAGCAATGCAAAGCAAAGGCGAAGGGCGAGAACAAAATAGCCCAGTGCAATGATGAGAGCTTTGCCGAATCCTCGTTTTATATCGGACTGATTCAATGGCAGAAGGACAATTACGAACAGGCTTTGGCAGTTTTAAGACCGCTCGCCGAAGATCTTAAACTAACCAGCGTTTACAACGTTTTGGGAGCCATTGCCGTGCAGGCGTCGCGTGCCGAGAAGAAAAATGAAGCAAAATCCGCAGCACTTTTGAACGAAGGATTAGAGCTGTTGAAACGAGCCGCGGAGTCCGCTCCGGAGGACGTTAATATCAGGTTCAATTATGGCATGGGTTTGTTTCTAGCAGGTGACTACCCGAATTCATCATCTCAATTCAAGCCAGTGCTCGCTGCCAGCCCGCGCGATGGCGAAGCCTATTATTTGTTGTCAAAAGCGCTTGCCGCGCAAAACGACGTAACAGCTCCGGCTGTCGATAATCAGGCCCGGACGTTTCTGACCCTTAATAATCGATACGCTAATCTTGAAAAGGAATGGCTTCGCTCGAAAACTATCGGCGACTTGAATTTACGCGTGGAGCAGCCGCAGCGAAAGGATTTTGTTAGCGTAGTCCTTATACGGAAGAATGCTTTGCCTGTGCAGACTGCGGTCAATGAAACCGAAGGCCTCCTGGCCCAGGCGCGTACGCTATTTAAAAATGGCAACGACGACGAAGCCATGGCGATCCTGCGTCGTGTCCTTGCCGGCGAACCGATGAGCGCGGAAAGTTATTCGATTCTTGGCAAGATTCATCTCCGTCGTGGTGATCGCGACCAGGCCGTCAGCTCATTCAAGACGGCGATATTCTGGGACAATCGACAGATAGATGCCCACGTTTCGCTGGGTAAGATCTACATCGACAAAGGCGACTGCCTGCAGGTAAAAAATTATTCAGCTTCCGCTATCGAGATCAGTCCGGAGAACCAGGACGCCATAGCCCTGCAGCGTCAAGCGGAGCGATGTTCCAAATAGTGTAACTTCAAAGTTGAGAGTCGAGAGTCGAGAGTCGTGAGCAGGAACAGCCGTCAAGGAAGATAGTTTCGCTAAGCCCATCTAAATCAAGGTTTTAACCCCGACTCACGACTCAAGACTCATGCCTCACGACTGTCTTCGATAGTTTGGCACGCTAGATGCATTAGGGAACAGCGGCTAGCTTGATGAAGTTTATCGAGACCCCGCCGCCACCACTTCTCCGAGCGCGGTTTGCCACTGTGCTTGATCACCTTCCGAGCGTTCCTACAGTTGTCCTTCCTATTTTGAGCCTGGTCGAAAACGACCGGGCTCTATCACTTTAAAAAACGCCTGTAAAATTGAAGTTTCCGCCATTCGCGGATGATTCAATCATTTTGATGGCTATTTGTATCTGGCACGCGGCATAGTGCTCATTTTGACGGATACAACCGGGCGAAATGCAGGAAATGACAAATTCCGTCATAATCGGTATGACAAATTTTGTATTTATTGCGGCTATTGACCGTTCATATTGGTAGAAGTTGAATCAGACTGACATAACATTATAGTTTTGACTGACTAAGTCTGTCGTTCAATTGTGTAGCAAAAGACGGTGTTTTTTTTTTCTGCTAAACTATCCACATGAAGCTCCAAAGCCTGACGAGGCTTTTGCCTACCTGGAAGAACGCGGCGCTTGCTGTTCTGTCCGCAACTCTATTAATACTGGCATTTCCCGATTTCGAATTTTGGTTTCTTGCCTGGTTTGCATTGATTCCTCTTTTTTGGGCAATCGAACGCGAGAGCGAATCGACGGTAAAGTCTTTTATTCTAGGCTGGATATTCGGCACCTATTTCTTTTTCGGGACGTGCTGGTGGCTGACATTTGCTCCCATAACTTATGCGGCGTTTCATCCAGTATTGGCTTACTTCCTATTGTTTTGCGCCACGCTTATAGTGGGATTATTTCCCGGCATGTTTGCCGCGATATTATCGGTTTTTTTCCGTCGATTCGGTTATTACGCAATTGTGAGCGCTCCTTTTATCTGGGTTTTTTTTGAATTTCTAAGGTATTGGCTGACGGGAAATAATTGGAACTCAATCGGATATTCTCAATCTTTTCAGCCTCGAACGGTTCAGCACGCTGCATTCGGTGGAATGCTCTTTGTTGGGTTTTTGGTTGCATTATTAAATTCGTTGGTTTCTCTTTGGTTCCTTAAAATCAAAAAATATTACCTATTGATTATCGCCGTTCTTTTATTTTGTGTAATCACGGATGTTCCAAAAATCACATTCGATTATGACAATCTATTCCTACCCAAAAGATCCGATGCGAGAATTATTGCAATCCAGCCAAACGTCCCGATGAGCGGTCTAACCTATGAAAAATGGGCACAGCTGCGTCAAAAACACGTTCAGCTTGCTGAATCCGCTCTTCAAAAACTGACTACCGGCAACCGAAAACCGACAACCGTCATCTTCCCGGAATCACCAATGAATTTCGCGTACGATGAAGACCCCGAATTTCAGGAATTCATCAGTGCGTTTGCGGCTAGAAATAACGTCCATGTGCTTTTCAATGCCGCTGAACCGGACCTGTCGAATAAGAAATACTTTAATTCGGCAGTAATGATTGATCCGCAGGGAAAAAAAATTGCACAGTATGATAAGATTTATCTAGTGCCTTTCGGTGAATCCGTGCCTGCTCCGCTGCAAAGTATAGTTCCGGCTTTCGTAGGTAGTTTTTCTTACGGAAACGAATATGATCTGCTTCCACTCGGCGATGCAAAAGCGGGTGTGATGATCTGCTTCGAATCGCATTTCGGTTCGCTTTCGCGCGAATACGTGCTAAAGGGTGCGGACATTCTTATTGAAATGACCAACGACGGTTACCTCGGCCCGACTCCGGTTTTGCGTCAGCATCTTGCGAATGCTGTATTCCGTGCAGTAGAGACGGGCCGTCCCGTTTTGCGCGTAACGAATGTCGGAATCACTGCATATATTACTGAACGCGGCGAGGTAATCGATCCGACTGAGAGCTACACCGAAGATACACGGATCTGGAGCGTGTCAAAATCCGACGGCAGCCAAACATTTTATGTAAGATACGGCGATTGGTTTGCGTGGTTTTGTTCCATTGTAACGCTGGGACTGCTGCTGATCGGTTTTTGGTACGGTAAGAATAATTCGGAATATGTGATAACTGATAAATGATAAATGATAGCTAATAATTAAGGACATCCGAAATTATCAGCTTTCAGCTATCAATTATCAGTTATTCCGAACGTGTTGAAAGAATTTATGGAATTTACCGAGTTACAAACAAAATACGAAGAAATCAAGCAAAAAGTTAGCCAACTTGGGAGGTTTCTTTGACGCACCGGCAAAACGGGCGGAGCTTGAAAAATCGGAAAAGCTGATTTCCGAGCCGGGTTTTTGGGATGATCAGGAAAACGCCCAAAAGGTTGTGCAGCAGCGAAG
>JACDAY010000173.1 GCA_013695195.1 Blastocatellia bacterium
AGTCCCCAGACGCCGCTGAAATATGCCTGCATTTTCGCGCGTTCTTCAACAGTGAAGGCGTCGCCGATGATCGTCATTCCGAGCGGCACGAGAGCTCCGGCTCCGAGGCCCTGGACGGCGCGAAAGATTATCAGCTGTGTCATCGATGTGGAAAATCCAGACAGCAGCGTTCCGAGCAAAAAAATTGCGATACCGATCTGGTAAAGCAAACGCCGGCCGTAAAGATCCGAAAGCTTTCCCCAAACCGGTACGGTCACAGTCGATGTAACTAGATAAGCCGAAAAAACCCAACTATAACGATTTATGCCGCCGAGCGACGCTATTACGGTCGGCATCGCCGTGCCGACAACCGTCGCTTCCAGCGCCGCGATGAACATTCCCGTCATAACGCCCGCCGTCACCACCCATCGGCGTTTCGAGGAAATCACTAACAACGTTGTTTCCGTTTGTTCGCTCTGGATTTGGTTGCTGTCGTCCATTGTATATCCGGCGGCGCTGAACGACATGCTGTTAGCTTGTCGCATTTATTTACGCGGCAAATTCCGCACGATCCTTTTCACCTAGTTCGCCGATCTTCATCATCAGAAAGTCTGCGATCTCTTTATGTGTCCGCAAAGAATCGCGCCGTGAATAAAATTCCGACAGATCAATCGCCTCGCCGAACCATATCCTAACTTTTTCGCCTCCCGTCCAATTTCCTAGCACCTGTTTTGCGAGATCGTTTTGAAGTCCGGCAATAAAAATAGGAACAACCTGGGGCTTGGCATCGAAAATAATCTTGCCGATGCCCGGCTGGGCCGGCAAAAAGTTGTATGGATCACCATTCAGATTGCGCTTTCCTTCGGGATGAAAACCGATGATGTGGCCGCGTCCCACAGTGCAGATATTGGTCAATTCCCTCAGGGAAAACTTGTCGAACGCTCTCTTCCCGGCCTCTTTAGCTTCGCGAAAGAACGGCGGATACATTGCCCACCAACCCATTATCAAATTTACAAACCAGCCGAGCGGGCTATCGTAAAAAAATTTTGCTCGGACGGGAAAATATAAAGTGATCGGCCGCGTCGTCCTGCGAAACAAAACGCTGGAAACCGTGTACATATCAAAAAATGAGCGGTGATTTGCAACCAGGACCAGCGGACGCTCCACATCGTTCTGTTCAAGATTTTCCAGGCCGCGGACGTTCATCAAATTATACGTAGCAAGATAAATCCATAACGAGCCGACATGCCGCTGGCAGAACGTCCAAAACCGCTTCCATTGGCCCTGATTCATTTTCCAAACTAGATTAAATCCGGTCCGTTCCGTAAAATCGAGCACGGAAATCTCGTCATTTGTGGGATAAAGCTTGCCGGTTTCGAGCGCCGTTTCATTTTTTTTTTTAGATGTGGCGATCTCTTCAGGCATAATTTACATCTAGTTTAGCATCCTAAAGCATTCTTTTGAACCGTCCAAATAGCGTAGATATCTGGACAATGCAGGGTTTTTCGGATATTATATTCTATTCACACTCTAAAAGATTGTAGAGATTTATTGATGCGAACTTATATTAATGGAGATCATTCGACCCATCGCGAGTGAACAATTGACGACAGCCCTAATCAACGCACTTATAAATTTTCAAGGAGCTTCCCATGATTAAAACGGTCTATCGCCATGTTTTCCTGCTTTTAGCTTTGATTTTAGCCGCGTCTGTGTTCGCCGAAGCACAGCGTTCGGGCGACGGTGTCTGGACGGAAGTCGATGATTCCGTTTCGCGCGCTCAAAGTGCCGACGAGCATTCGATTACATCTGAAAGCTATAAAGCTTTTCGACTTAACAAAACAGCGTTGCGGGCAATTTTAAGCGGTGCGCCGGAAGAAGTTTCTAACCTTGGTATTGAATCTGATACGATAATGACGCTTCCGATGCCGGATGGAACGTTTGCCCGTTTTCGCGTGGAGCATTCCCTTGTCGTTGAGCCAGCTCTATTGGAAAAATATCCCGAACTCGGCCAAACCTACCGCGGCCAGGGCATCGACGACCCGACCGCGACCGTCCGCTTCGATTTTCTGCCGAGCGGGTTTCATTCGATGATACTTTCCAGGCGCGGCACAATTTATGTGGATCCGTACGCAAAGGGTGATACCACGAATTACGTCAGTTATTACAAGGCCTCACTTCGAAGAGGAATGGATCGTCCTGCTTGTTTTTTTGAAGATGAAAACAGCGATTTTTCGAGTGTTACAAAATCTGAATATGCAAGGTCGGAAATGGCTCCGAGCATGCCCTTCGCCAATATGGTGAGCAACGGTACACAGCTTCGCACATACCGGCTAGCCCTGGCGGCAACCCGGGAATACACGGCCGCTGTAGGCGGCGGAACTGTCTCCGGAGCATTAGCGGCCCAGGTTTTGATTATGAACCGTGTCAACGGCGTTTACGAAAAAGATCTCGCGATCAGGATGGTCATCGTCGGCAACAATAATCTTATAGTTCACACCGCTGAACCCGATCCGTATACGAATAATAACGGCTTTACGATGCTCGACGAAAATCAGGTGAGTGTAGACGCGCTGATCGGTACGGCGAATTACGATATCGGCCACGTATTCAGTACAGCCGGCGGCGGCGTAGCCACGTTGGGCAGTCCATGCAATGCGAGTTCCAAGGCACGGGGAGTAAGCGGGCTGCCTAATCCAACCGGAGATGCGTTCTCGATCGATTTTGTATCACACGAGATGGGACATCAATTCGGTGCCCGCCATACATTTAACGGCACTACGGGAAACTGCTCCGGTAACAACCGCAGCGCCTCTTCGGCATACGAGCCTGGCAGCGGCATTACGGTGATGGGCTATGCAGGAATTTGCGATGCGCAGGACCTCGCAAATAACAGTATCGACACATTTCACGTCAAAAGTCTTGAAGACATAATTCTATTTCGAGAAAGCGGTGGAAATTGCGGAGCCGCGACGGCTACCAATAACACGCCACCGATGGTTTCGGTGGTTGATGGTCCGATATTTAATATTCCCAGGTTAACCCCGTTTACCTTGACTGCATTCGGTAGTGACGCCGACGGTAATTCGATCACATACGATTGGCAGGAGTATGATTTAGGAGCTCAGACATCTGCCGTACCTAATACTGACAGCGACGGAGCACGTCCGATATTTCGTGCATATCCTCCCTCATCGAACCCGAGCAGAACCTTTCCATCCACGCAATATATAGTAAATAACGGTAATGCGCCACCGCCTGTTTACGGTGCGGGATTTATGACGGGTGAAATGTTGCCGTCGATAGCCCGCACAATGACGTTTCAGGTTATCGCTCGTGACAACAGGCTAAACGGCGGCGGAATCGGTACCGCGACAGCAACTGTCAACGTCGACGGAAACGGGCCGTTTTCAATAACGTCTCCGACTTCGGGAGTTTTGTGGAACGCAGGCTCAACCCAGACGATCACCTGGAATGTAGCCAATACATCTGCGGCGCCCGTCAATGTCGCAAACGTCAAAATTTCGCTTTCGACCGACGGCGGACAAACTTACCCTATCGTACTGGCAGCAAGTACGGCGAACGACGGAGACGAAACTTTTCCGTCTCCAGTGTTGGACACGACACAGGCCCGTATTAAGATCGAGCCTATCGGAAACATCTTTTTTGACGTGAGCGACGTGAACTTCGCGATCTCTTCGTCACCCGCTGTCAGCGGCCAGATCGGAGGAAGGATATCGTCTGCGACAGGTAGAGCAATTTCCAGAATTAATGTGATTCTAACGGATACAATTACTTCCGAGACGCGTATCGCCATCACGAATGGTTTCGGGTATTATCGTTTCGATGACGTGCCTTTTGGACGGAATTATATCATAATCCCACAATTAAAAAAGGGATACAGGTTTTCGCCGTTAAGCATCGTCCGCAATCACACAAGCGATGCGGCGAGCGTTGATTTTACAGGGCAGAATTGAAGGATTAACTAGTTGAAACGCATCGAAATGCAGATCTTCAAGTATTTCTTCATAATCTTCGACAGGCAAAATCACGACTGTTTGTGCCTTGAAGTTGGTAATATATTGACGTTTGTCAAAATTATTGACTCTAAAACGAAGTTATTCAATATTGAAATATTTTGCTTCAGGATGATGAACGATTATCGCCGAAGTCGATTGTTCCGGATCGAGCATAAATTCTTCCGTTAGCTCGACGCCGATGCGTTCCGGTTCCAGAAGCTCAAATAGCTTTGTCTGGTCGTTTATATTAGGGCACGCCGGATATCCGAAGCTGTACCGCGATCCCTGGTAGCCCTGATGAAAAAGCTTCGTCAATTCGGCCTCGTCCGCGTGGGCAAATCCCATTTCAGTGCGGATTCTTTTATGCCACATTTCGGCCAAAGCCTC
>JACDAY010000179.1 GCA_013695195.1 Blastocatellia bacterium
CGAATTCCGTTGATCTCTTCGCGCAGCCAAAGACGAAAGGCCGTTGCGACCTGATCATTGCGGCTGCGGCCCGAGTGAAGCTTTTTGCCGGTTTCGCCGATCATTGCGACGAGCTTCGATTCAATAAATGAATGAACGTCTTCCGCGTCGGAATTCTCAAAAAACTCGCCCTCCGAATTTGCCTGATCGAGCATCTTTTGCAGGCTTTTAATTATCGCTTCGGTTTCGCTCTGTTTCAAAACATGTGCGTTAAAAAGCGCGTTTGCGTGGGCAATGCCGGCACGCACATCCGCGGCAAAAAGACGCCGGTCGAACCGAAAGGAACTATTGAATCCGGCAAAGGTTTCGTCCGGCTTTCCGATAAATCGCCCACCCCAAAGATTTTCTGTCTCGGCCATAATTCTTTTTTCTCAGAACCACCGCGGTAGCGGGTAGTTTAACTTGATCATTAAAAACGCCAAACAGCACTTATTTCAATATCTTCAACCACCCGCTATGGCAGGTGGTTCTGACACGTCCTAACCGCCAGGTCTGCCAGCTTTTCGCGCCGCCCGCTGTCGTCGACTACCTCGAATTGCCGAAGCTCTGAAAGCATTACCATATTGCAACTACCCTCGAAACGCGGTTAAGTTTAATGTACTTTATACTATACGGAACGCGGACTTAAGTCCGCAAATTGATACGGCTGACTAAAGTCCGCGTTCCTATTTTTATGGTGAATAAAATAAACAAAATAGTTTTAGCGTATTCGGGCGGGCTGGATACTTCGGCGATGCTGCTTTGGCTGAGGGAAACTTACGGCTGCGAGGTCGTCTGCTATTGCGCCGATGTCGGCCAGGGCGAAGAATTAAGCGGGTTAGAGGAAAAGGCGAAAGCGACCGGCGCCTCAAAGCTGTACGTTGAGGACCTGCGCGAAGAATTTGTCCGAGATTTTGTATGGACGGCCGTCAAGGCAAACGCTCTGTACGAAGGCGTTTATCTGCTTGGAACATCGCTCGCTCGTCCCGTAATTGCAAAGCGGCAGATCGAAATCGCACGGCTCGAAAACGCCGATGCCGTTGCTCACGGAGCGACGGGAAAGGGCAACGACCAGGTGCGCTTCGAGCTGACATATTACGCCCTCCAGCCGGATATCAAAGTCATAGCGCCATGGCGAGAGTGGGAATTTAAAGGCCGTGCCGACCTGATCGCGTATTGTGAAAAGTACGGAATTCCCGTCACAGCAACGGCCGAAAAGCCGTACTCGACAGACCGCAACCTGATGCATGTCTCATACGAAGGCGGCATTCTGGAAGACCCGTGGAGCGCTCCGCCGGAATATATTTTTCTGCTGACAAAATCGCCGGTAACTGCCCGCGATACGGCGGAAGAGATCATTTTATCATTCGAAAAAGGCGAGCCGTCTGCAATCGACGGTGAAAAATACGGAGCGGTAGATCTGCTGACAAAACTCAATTTTCTCGGCGGCGAGCACGGCATCGGCCGCGCCGATCTGGTGGAAAACCGCTTTGTCGGGATGAAATCGCGCGGAGTTTATGAAACACCCGGCGTTACTATTTTGCAGGCAGCGCACCGGGCTTTGGAATCGATTACGATGGATCGAGAGGTTATGCGGCTGCGCGATTCGCTGGGCGTAAAGTTTGCCGAATCGGTCTATTACGGCTTCTGGTTCGCACCCGAATTCGAGATCCTGCGCTCGATGATCGAACAAACACAGGAAACAGTCTCCGGCGACGTCCGGTTGAAACTTTATAAAGGCAATGTGATCATCACCGGCCGCAAATCGCCGTATTCACTCTATAAAGAACGCATCGCAACATTCGAAGACGACGCCGGCGCATACGATCAGCACGACGCGGAAGGGTTTATCAAGCTGCAGGCGTTGAGACTGCGGCTTCGGAAGATGGAGTGATTTCACTTGTTTTTTCATTTATTTTCATTATAATTCATGTATATGAGTGAGACTGCCACTTTGTCAACCATTATCGATGCCCGGGTTAAGGATGCTATCACCAGTTTTTGCAAGCGACGCGGCATCAAGCTTCGCTATTTAGTCGAGCAGGCATTGATCGAACAATTGGAAGATGAAATCGATCTTGAGGCTTATCGTTCAAGGCGGGATGAGGAGACGTTCTCGTTTGAGGAGATATTGGAAGGGCTGAATAAAAAGAAATAATGGCGGCCTACACGATCGAGTTCGTCAAAAGCGCCCGGAAAGAATTCGAACGGCTGCCCATAAAGATGCGTGCAAAAACTGCGGAGGCGCTGCATCTGCTTGCTCAGAATCCTTATTCCGAGTTATTGAAGATCAAGAAAATGAAAGGTGTTGCAGACTTTTACCGAATCAGGCTTGGCGATTACCGAGTGTTATACGAGCTTCATAACGACCGATTGGTTGTCATAGTTATTAAGATTGGACATCGAAGTGAGGTTTATAGGCGATAAAGGAAATGTGACTTTTTTGAAACGCGAATGGCAATGCACAACCCAACTCATCCCGGTGAATTTATAGCGGATGTTTACCTTGAACCAAACCAAACAGCGGACGCGAACTTGCAGCATCGCTTGGTGTATCGGCATCGACTTTAAGCCGCATTCTGAACGGAACCGGTGGAATCAGCCCCGCAATGGCACTGCGGCTTTCAAAAGCTTTGGGCCGCTCACCTGAAAGCTGGCTCGCAATGCAGTCGAATTATGACCTATGGCAAGCTAAACGCGTCGTTCGGCTGGATAACGTCGGCAAGCTGGAATTAACAGCGGCCTAGTTTGCTGGCGCTTAGATTGCGTTTGAGAAAGAGAGGAGTAACAGGCAGAAACACGACCGGCAGGGAGTGTATCCAATACCGTTGCTAATAAGCAGAATTCCGAATGTGATCGACGTGCTGGTATTAATCAATAGTTATGCCGCTTCGCCGTGTAGTGTAAAATTGGGAGTAATAACTTACAGGAGAAAAACGATGAAATTAATTTTACTTGTAACAGCCGTTACAATTTTCACAACCAGCTTGGTGTCAGCCCAGAGCGCAAAACAAAATGATGCACTTGAACCATCAATCAGGAAGCTTGAGCTTGCCGAAAGCGATGCCGTAGTTCGTAGTGACGTGCCAGCCTTAGAAAAACTTTGGGCGGAAGATTTCACCGTCAACAACCCCAACAACCAAGTATCCAAGGGGAGGAAGGAAGTCATAGCGCGAGTCCGCTCTGGTTTACTCAACTATTCTTCATTTGTTCGAGAGATTGAGTCGGTCGGATTTTATGGGGACACTGTCATCGTGATGGGGCTGGAAAAGATTGTTCCAAGCGGCACTTCCGCCGATGCAGGAAAAACCATTCGCCGCCGCTATACAAACATCTGGATGAAGAAAAAGGGCAAATGGCTGCTGACTGTGCGACACGCCAATGTCATCTGTGCAAATTAAGTTTCGTGAACAAATCGGTCTTTGCGTTTAATTACGGCGGCATAACAAATCAATGGACGTGAGGGCAAAACACGGACGTTGTTTCGTTTGTCAGCTTGCGTGGTGTTTTGCCCCACGTCATCTCAAGCGTTCGACGTTTCTTGGTTACTCGGAATCGGCTTGGTGGTCAGCCCAAACATCTGCCCAATCGTTGGGACGATGGCGAGCCATAAATTCCATTATTTCAACGGCGGTTTCATCGCCTACTAATTCTTCCCACGAAGAAGGAAAAGGTCTAAACGAAGCAACCAATTCGTCAATTAAATCTAACGCTTTTTGAAATTCTTGATTTTCAATCATTTCTAGTTCTCCTTTATCGGCACACGCCGAACAAATCATTGGACATAAGCCCGCGCAGCTACGTTGTTTTCGACGGTTTTCGTTTAACCCAAACTTACGCAAATCGGCGCGGGCTATGTCAACTCAGCCGTTGGGCGGCTTTCCGTTGATAAACGATGTTTGATTTACCGTTACAGATAGCCGCCGTGTTGCGTGATTTTAAGCCGAGTTGGTTCGTCGCTGGCGGTTGGGCAATAGACTTGTTTCTTGAAAAAGAAACTCGCCCCCATCAAGATATTGAGATTGCTGTCTTCCGCAAAGACCAAGTGGCTTTGCATGATTATTTCGACGGTTGGCTTTTGCGGAAAGTCGTTAATAGAGAGATGGTTATTTGGCATCGGGACGAATGGCTGACGCTACCGATTCACGAAGTTCATTGTTACAACGAAACGGCACAACCGCCGCAGATTGAAATTCTACTTAACGAATCGAATGAAACCGAATGGCTTTACCGCAGAAACGAAAATGTTCGGCGTTCATTGGTTGAAATTAAACTTGAGTCAAGCGCGGGCGTAAATTTTTTATGTCCAGAAATTGTTTTGCTTTACAAGTCGAAGAATCTGAGAGCGAAAGACGAGCAAGATTTTCAAGCTGTCGTTAAACGTCTTGACGCGGAGCGAAAGGAGTGGCTTAAAGATGCAATCAAAGTTTCTAATTCAGAACATCATTGGTTACGAAGTCTTTGAAACCCAAACCGCCGCCCAACAAATCATTGGACGTGAGGGCGAAACAGCGACTTTGTTTTGGCGTTGTCCGTTACCTTTTACGTTGACGCTGGCGGTTTCCGCCCACGTCACCTCCGCCGTTCGGTGCTTTCGGGTTCTGACGTAAAGTGTGCGTGGTTTTCGTGTTTTGGTGTATAATTCGAGTTGTTATGGAAACGAATTTAATTGAAATCAATCCTGCCGTAATGATGGGCAAACCTGTGGTTATCGGAACACGAATTACCGTTGAGTTAATCCTTGAAAAACTCGCTGCCGGAGAAACCATCGAGCAAATTCTTGACGCTCATCCTCGCTTGACCAGACAGGCAATTTCAGCCGCTTTGTTATACGCAGTTCAGAATTTACCAACCTTTTCGCCGGAAGCGGTATGAATCTTTTAGCGGACGAAAGCGTTGACCGGCAAATCGTTGAGCGATTGCGGCAGGACGGACACGACGTTTTATATATTGCCGAAGTCGAGCCAAGCATTTCTGGCAATGTAGTTTTTGACCGTGCCAATGAAAAATTGGCTTTGTTGGTAACGGGAGACAAAGATTTTGGCGAGATAGTTTTCAGAGACAATCGTCTGAGTTCAGGCGGCGTGGTTTTGCTTCGGCTGGCAGGTTTATCTGCCGAGAAGAAATCTGAAATCGTTTCTAACGCTTTCCGCGAACACGAAGCAGATTTTGCAAACCATTTTAGCGTTGTCGCTCCGGGCAAAATTAGAATTCGTCCAAAAGAGACGAGTTAAAAATAACGCCGCACCTAACAAATCAATGGACGTGAGGGCAAAACACGGACGTTGTTTTCTTTGCCAAGTTGCGCGGTGTTTTGCCCCACGTCAACTCAACCGTTCGGCGGCTTCCGTATAAGCAAAGGTTACGAGAACGTGATGCGTGTGGCATGATGGAAAATGAGGGAGAGATAAATGAACGAAAACAAAATTAATCGAAGAGATGTATGTAAAACTTTACTGGCTTTCGGCGGTTTGACGCTCGGCGGCTTGGTTGTGATAGGTCTAAGGGGGACCCCGAGAGCGACACCAACGCTTCCGCTGACGGATAATGTTTTGCAAGACCAGCGAATCGC
>JACDAY010000196.1 GCA_013695195.1 Blastocatellia bacterium
GTTCAATTTCAGATAGGCAAGGCCGCGGAGGTATTGCGGATAGAATTCACCGGCTTTTTCCAGGCGTTCCGCAATTTCAAGTTCTTCGATAGCCTCCTTTGCTTTCCCGTTTTGCAATAGCGAAGCAGCTCTTATCGTCGGCAGCCATAGATGGTTGAGCAAGGTGTCCTTGGGACGGTCTGCCGATAATTCGGCAGCGAGAGCATTTGCTTCTTCCGTCTGCCCGGCGGCGGCTAGAGCGAAAGCGGCCCGGGTGACGACTTCTTTGCCTCGTTCCAGATTGAGAGCTTTGTTGGTTTGGGTTTTCAGAACTGTTTTCAGTTGAGTGTCATCACTATTTGGCAAACCTGTTCCCGAACTCCAAAAGACAATTCGTAATGCTTGTTCGGCAGCGAACTTAGCGGCGACTTCTTTGGCATTACTGCGGGTTGCCAAATCAATCGAACGGCGGGAGAAGTCCTGTGCTGCGCGCCATTTGCCTTGAAAAGCCGCCCCTCCCGATTGTAAGTTGAAGGCGACAAATTCATCATTTCGTCCGCTATACCATTTCAGGTTTTCAGCCATTGCCGTTTCGTCATTTTCAATAAACGCAACGGAATACAAAAAACGATGAAACCAATCGTTGTCAATGTTTTTTTCAACTCCCTGGCGGATTGTTTCTTTAGCCTCCGCATAACGGTCAAGCGAGAGTAAGGATTGCGAGAGGTTAATATAAATGGTGGCATAGTTAGGATCAAGCCGCATACCTTCGCGGGCAAAGGCGACCGCTTTTTCCGACTGTCCAAGCCGCTCCATAGAGTCAGAAAGGCTTACGTAGGAGACAACAAATGATGGGTATGTGCTTCGCCATAATTCAAGTGTATCGATTGCCTTGTCCATCTCTCCAACAACAAAATTGTGATAGTAATAAGTAATACGTAGTTTTTCCGTCTCGCTGACCGCGTCGCGCAGTTCGTAGGCTTTGCCGGTCATTTCAGTCGCCAATTTCCATTGATCCGTATTGCGATAAACGACCGCCAGTTCGGTGTATGCCAAAGCAAATTCCGGATCGATCTCCAGAGCCTTCTTGTAAAACGGGATCGCTTCGAACTGCTTTCCGTTAACGATCTGTTCTCTGCCAAGCACAAATATCTTCAGGGCCTCTAACGACGAGGTCGTTATAGACTCGCCGGGAACGTTAAATTTTTCGATGGAGCTTAAGCTTTCGCCAAGATTTTCGCGAATTCCCGTCGCCGCGCGTCCCAAGGCATTGAGAACGTCTTCGCGCGAGTTGACCTGTTCAAACTCGCGGCCGAGGCTTTCACCCGTACGGGCATTGACCGCCTCTAGCGTCAAAACGTAAATCGTTCCGAAGCTTGAGATCGATCCCGTAATAAAGGCTTTCAGATTCTGCCGCATACAGATCTCCTCGCCTAACTCTTTGGTGACACGCTCACCCGGCTTGCGGCCCATTAGACGCAGGGTCTGGATGATGCGGGAATCGGGGACAATGTCGAGAAACGGAGACTGGGCAAGCGAAAATGCGAGGGCCATCTTGAGCGTCTGGTCAAAGATCGCCTCGCCGGTCGTGTTCTCAAATTCCGTCAGCAGAAGCGAGTCTTTGACGCCGCTGCCGGAACTCGTCGAATGGCGCGGTGCGCTTGTCTGGCCCGTTTCAGGCTTATTCGGAACCGCGGTTTGTTCGAGTTTTGCTTCGAGCTGCAGTTCATCGCGTAATTCTTTAAGATCGACGAGAAGGTCCTTCGTTGTCTGATATCGCAGATCGCGTTTCTTCTTTAGCGTCTTCTGGACTATTCGCTGCAATTCACGCGGAAGGTGCGGAGCTAGGCTTGTTATTGCTTGCGGTTCGGAACTGATGATCGACGACAGCACGTCGGTCATGGTTTCACCGGCAAACGGAACTTTTCCGGTGAGCATTTCATACAGCACGATGCCAAAACTGAATACATCGGAGCGAGCGTCCGTATTTTTGCCGCGAGCCTGCTCCGGCGACATATAGGCAACCGTTCCCATGACGACGCCGGGATTTGTTTTCACTAACTTTTTGGTTTCGTCCTCGCCGTCAGAATTGAACATCTCTGTTAGTTTCGCTAACCCGAAATCAAGGACTTTCACATAGCCGTCCTGGCGAATCATTATGTTTTCGGGTTTGATGTCGCGATGCACGATCCCGGCCTGATGCGCCGCCGAGAGGGCTTCGGCCGTCTGCACGACGATCGAAAGTGTCTCGTCAAACGTCAGCCTTTCTTTCATTCGTTCGCGCAGCGTTTTGCCTTCAATAAACTCGGTCGATATGTAATGCGTGCCGTCGTGTTCGCCGATCTCGTAAACGGTAAGGATGTTCGGATGATTGAGAGCCGACGCAGCCTTGGCCTCCTGTTTAAACCGATTCAGGAGAGCTTCGTCCTTGCTGAATTTCTCATTCAGGAATTTGATCGCGACCTTACGACCGAGCTTGGTGTCGTCAGCCAGATACACGTCGCCCATGCCTCCAGACCCGATCTGAGAGAGCTTTTCATAATGAGCGAATGAGGCCCGCGATTTAGTAGACATATTATTGATTCACAATAAGTTAGCCTGTGTTTGATGTGACAGTCAAACATTCTCGAACATTTACGAGAATCTTTCTGTTGATTTATTCAATTAGCGCAAAAATAGCCGCAAAAAAGGCACCGAAGGCTCAAAATCGGAGTCAACCGATCTTGTGCTTTCGGTGTTTTTGACGGCAATTTCTATCGGACATTCGATCAAAAATAATTGCGGCAACGCATTCGAATCCGAAAGCGTTGCCGCGTCTAACGAGGAGCCCTTACCTACGTGCGGGCTACGGACACAATTTTACTGACCT
>JACDAY010000232.1 GCA_013695195.1 Blastocatellia bacterium
CCGAACTGCATCGCCGTATAACCTGCGGTGCCGCGAAGAAGATACCAAATGTTATCCGAAGGCCTGGACACCGTAAAATCGGCCTTACGGTCGCCGTCATAGTCGAATGGAGTACGCAGCAGTGATGGCCCGGCCCTGCCGCCGCCCCAGAATCCGCTGTTCAATGCGAAGGCTCCGCCGGTTACCGGCTCACCTGCTAAGGACTGTCCGATCGTTCCGTTTACGGCGAAACTTCCGCCGGTGCTTCGCTCGCCTCCACCTGCGATCACGGACTTTTTGATCTCGAACTGGCCGCCCGATTGCGCTGATGCGGCGACAGCAAATAGAATAATAATTAAAATGCTCTTTTTCATTCTTACGTTTCCTCCAAGATCCGGGACGAATCGCTAAAACAGATCCATGGATATCTCGTTTCCTGTTACGGACACGTAATCGCAGTCAGTGTCATTGCTCCTGAATTGTCAATTGCCATCAATCGGCAAGTCGCACCGTTCGGCGATTTCAATATAATTCCCTGGCCGGGCGAGCCGACGAGAATATTTCCTTCGGTTACGTCAAGACGTGCTTTCGGAGTGTTTGTGCCGATACCGACACTCGCGGTAATTGTCGATCCGTTCTCACCGTTGATGGAGCCCAAAACAACAGAATTATTTTGCGCAGCCAGAGCTTTTGCGCCGATAGCGGTTGCATTTGTCAAAGCACCGGTTTTTACATTCGCTTCGGCTCCGATAATGGTATTTGAAGAGCCGGTAACATTTGCTGCGCCCGCGCCGTTTCCAAAGAATGAATTCGAGCTGCCGGCCGTGCCGGTTCCCGCGCCGGCAAATACATTTGCCGTTCCGGCAATGCTCAAAACACGATTGCCGCCGATATTATAGTTTCCAACCGAATTAACCGTCCCGGCAGACAAAGTTCCGCCCACCGTTCCGTTGCCGGAGATGTTGAAATTACTTGACGATTGAATACCGATGCTGTTCTGGATATAGTTCGTACTGTTTGCCGGAAAATCCGCAGCCGTTATGGGAGAACTTGTAAAAGTGCTGCCGTTACTTCGCAAAAAATTACCGCTGGCCCCCGCCGGGCCGGTTCCGCCCTGCGCCGCTGAAATAACACCAGTTATATTGGCTGCCGGAACGCTAAAAGAACCCGAAATCGAACCGCCGACGCTGAGATTGCCGCCGATAGTGCCGTTGCCCGAAATATTGAAATTACTTGACGATTGCTGCCCAACCCCGTTTTGGATGTAACTTGTGCTTCCGGCCGGAATATCGGAAGGCGAAAACGCAGAACTTGTCCAGATACTGCCATTGCTCCGGAGAATATTTCCGTTTGCTCCTGATGCACTCAAACCCGTTCCGCCCTTTGTTACATCCAGAACACCGGTAATATTAGCAACCGGAACGCTAAACGAGCCGGCTGTGAATGTTCCCGCAACGTTAAGATTACCGCCGACCGTGCCGCTTCCGCTGATGTTGAAGTTACTCATAGCCTGTTGGACCGTGCCGTTTTGAATATAGCTTGAGCTGCCCGAAGGAATATCCGAGACGCCAAACGGCGAACTTGTCCATATGCTTCCGTTGCTTCTGAGAAAATTTCCGTTTGCACCAGTTGCGCTGAGGCCCGTGCCGCCGTTTGCCGGAGCGATCACACCTGTGATGCTGGCCGCCGGAACTGTAAAGGAACCCGAAATTGTACCGGTTACATTAAGGCTGCCCGGAACACGCACGGTGTCCTGCGCTCTCCCGAGCACTACCGTATTGCTGGTGCTGACAAGAGCGTCCGCACCGACGGCGGTGGCGAAAAATAGATTGCCCGATGCGGCGTTTGCATTTGAGCCGATAAGAGTATTAGAGCCTCCTGAAACATTATTGGTACCGGCGTTATTTCCGAAGAATGAATTGGAAGAGCCCGTAATCCCAGTGCCTTTTCCCACAAATATATTGTCAGTTCCGTTGACGCTAAGCACACGGTTTCCGGCAATATTAAAATTCGTCAGCGAATTGACGACGTTTCCGGTCAAAGTTCCGCCAGCGGTACCGTTACCGGAGATATTAAAATTGCTTGCCGGCTGAAGACTGAGGCTGTTCTGTATATAACTTGCGCCTAATGCGGGAATGTCAGCGGCAAACAAAGGCGAACTCGTCCAGATGCTTCCGTTGCTGCGAAGAAAATTCCCGGCCGCGCCTGCCGAACTAAGCCCCGTACCTCCATTCGCCGTACCCAGAATGCCGGTAATGCTGGTTGCCGGAACAGAGAAGGTGCCGGAAATGGCTCCTGAAACATTCAGGCCGCCCGGTATACGAACCGTGTCGACAGGCCTGCCGAGCACGACTGTGTTGCTGGTGCTGACGACGGCGTCGGCTCCGATGACAGTCGCGTTCATGAGGCTTGATCCCACAACATCAGCTCCGGCCCCGATAATCGTATTAGAACTGCCTGAAACATTGGTTTTACCCGACTCAAATCCGAAAAACGTATTTCGCTCACCTATCGTATTAGCCCTGCCGGAAGCATGGCCGAAGAAAGAATTTTCTGAGCCAAAATTGTTGACGACACCCGCATTGCTTCCAAAGAACGAATTTCGGTTGACCCTATTGGCATTTCCAGTATTGACTCCAAAAAACGAATTGTCTGTTCCGGTAAAATTCTCGGCTCCGCTGGACGCACCGACGTAAGTGTTATTTATGCCCGTGGTGTTTTTGTTGCCTGCCAACGATCCGACAAACGAGTTATAGGACCCAACCGTATTTTCCTGGCCGGCGAAAGCGCCAATGAATGAGTTGCTTAATCCGGTTGTAGTTCGAAGACCGGCCAACGAGCCGAAAAACGAGTTGAAGCTTGCAGTATTCGAAAAACCTGCATAAGTCCCGAAAAAGGAATTGTCGCTGCCAGTAGCATTAAACTGGCCGCTGAATGACCCGAAGAAAGAATTGTTTGCTCCGCTTAGATTCGTGCCGCCCGAACGCTGGCCGAAGAATGAGTTGTCTCTGCCGGTCGTGTTGGCTTCACCCGCATAGGCACCAAAAAACGAATTGTTTGCTCCAAGCGTGTTTGCGGGACCCGTCGAGAAGCCGAAGAATGAATTATCGATGCCGGAAGTGTTGGCCGTACCGGAATTTCGGCCCGCAAAAAGGTTGCCATTGCCGCCTGCGCTCAACACGCGCTGTCCTCCTAAATTAAACTGGGCAGATGAGTTCAAAACGCCGGCAGAGCCTGTCCCGCTGATATTGAAATCCACCGTGCCGGCCTGAACCGAAGTGGAATTTTGAACGTAAAATCCGCTTCCGGCAGTGGGCGTTCTGGAATTCGTCATTCTCGGATCGGTCGTTACGACAAATTGATTGGCAGCGACGCCGTTAAGCTGCTCGGCGTTTGTGGATGACGCGGCAGTAAGGCTTCGTATCGCGTAGGGCGTGCTTTGAAACTTTTGACGCGGATTCAAAACCGTAAATCCGCCTCCGCCCGCTGTTCTTACTCCGATCTCGAGATACCTGTCGGCGCCCGGAAATCCACCGGGAAAATCAAGTTTAACAGCGAATACGCCTTCGGAAACAGCGACGCCTGTACGGATAAGAACCGAGCCGATCTGCGTCCCGCCCGAGGGCGCGTCATATAGGCGAAACTCAAAATCGTAGTTCGCGTTGGGAGTCTGGCCCCCGTCTCTGAGGCTGCCTTGATATGTGAATTCTGTTGTTTGAGCGGTAATTGCCGGAATAAACAAAAAACCAAGCGTCAAAAAAACAAGAATGAAATACACAGACTTCGTCATTCTTTTTCTCCTTAAGAAAGTTAAATTATTGCACTTCGTGAAATAAAGGTAGAATAAGGACTATACTTCAGAAGTCCGTCCGCGTTCTGTATGCTGGAATACATTGTAACAGAGGACTGAATCCGTAAGAATTGGGGTAAACATCTTTTTTTCATTTACAACAATCTATACCATCGGCCATGGCCGACATATGTTCGCGTATTTTCTTGAATTATTAAAGGAATGCGACATAGAGTTTCTCTGTGATGTAAGGAGCGTGGCCCGGTCGCGGTGGCCGCAGTTTAACGGATTGGTTTTACAGGAACTTTTATTGGATAACGGCATCGGTTATGAACATTTGCCGGCATGCGGCGGCAAAATAAAGTCCAATCCGGACGAGCTTGCAAGCGGAATTGACAGGATCATCGAGATCGCGTCGGATATTCGGACTGTGATAATGTGCTCGGAATCGCAGCCGCTATCCAAACATAAAATTCCCCGTGCGAACTGTCATCGCGTGGGGATGTTGTCGCCGCTCTTGAAGGCAAAAGGGGTTTCGCGGATCATTCATATTTTGCCGAACGGCGAATTAATCGAGTTTGACGAGGAATCGGCGCCCTCGCTTTGGTAGAAACCTCGGCTGAAAGAACACAACCGCCAACGAAGGTGGTTCCGACTTTTTTGTGTTCATTGTTCAACGCAATTGTTCAACGCATGAGTTACGTTCTTAACAAATCCACGCTTGAAAAGGCGTGTCGCGAGCTGGCCGGACGCGATAGCGACCTCGCATTTGTCTATAAAATGTATGGAGCGCCGCCGCTTTGGGATCGGCCGGAAGGTTTTGCGACACTGCTTCAAATTATACTCGAACAGCAAGTTTCGCTTGCTTCGGCTAAGGCGTGTTTTGACAAGCTCTGCCTGCGGCTGGGCAAGCCGGCGCCGGAAAATATTATAAGATCGAGCGATTCGGAGCTGCGGGCAGACGGTTTCAGCAGGCAAAAATCGGCTTACGCTCGGCATCTGGCCGAAGCTGTTGTCGAAAAACGAATCGACCTCGAAAATCTGAAGAATCTAACCGATGAGGAGGTTAAATCCGAGCTTATCAAACTCAAAGGCATCGGCGAATGGACATCTGATATTTACCTTTTGATGGCTATGCTGCGGCCCGATATTATGCCGAAAGGCGATCTGGCACTGCATATCGCATATCAGAAATTAACCGTGGCCGAGAATCGCCCCGGTTCGGATGAATTTCTCCTGATTGCGGAAAAATGGAAGCCGTACAGATCGGTCGCGGCAAGATTGCTTTGGCATTTTTACTTGAGTCAGAAGGTACGACAGACAATCTAGACAAGAGTGCTGGCTGGCAAACTGTTGTACAATAATGAGGTAGGCAGCGCAGCATCTGCTCGCTTTATTCAGCCAACTATTTCCGGGCCTTCGCTCATCTGTTATCGTAGCTGTTCAATATCTATAACTATTTGTGAGGTTTGTATGAAAAATCAATTTTTTGCCGCAATCGTCTTATGTGTTTTATTCTTGAATCTAACCGGTTCTTCATTTGCTGAAGTGAAAGGTATGAATACTCAGACCAATCAGCTGGTTTCGCTTCTTCCGGCTTCGGACGGCGTCGTAACCCTTGACGTAAAACGATTTTTCAGCACCGCACTGCCCACTATTCTCTCCGCAAATCAGCCGATGTTGAACAAGATTTTGGGCAGGATAGACGAGATCAAAACAAAAACGGGCATAGACATTCGCCAATTTGAATACCTCGCCGCCGGAATAAGCGCAAAAAAGATCGGTGAAAAAAAATACGATCTCGATCCGGTGATTATCGCCAGAGGACAGATTAACGCCGCAGCCCTGATAGCTGCGGGGAAGCTTGCGGCAAACGGCAAATATCGCGAAGAAAAAATCGGCAGCAAGACTATCTATGTGTTTGCCGCAAAAGAAATCGCCCAACAAAACAAGCAGGCTGTCAACCCTAAACGATCTTCGATGGTCGATAAGGTTATCGGCAAATTGTCCCAGGAATTGGCGGTCGCGGCCTTCGATACGAATACAATTGCATTTGGTGCACTGCCGCTGGTTCGTCAGACTTTGGAGGCTCGTACGCCTATCAATTCGGAACTAACTGGTTTACTTAATAAAAATGAAGTTTCAGTAGTTAATTTTGCCGCTAAATTGCCCGCGGGAATGGGAGCTTTTCTGCCGCTCGATAACGACGAGCTGGGCAAAAATATCGATTCTATCCGTTTCGTGTTCGGCAACGTAAACGTTTCCGGGGATAATACGTCGGTACATATGACGGCAAGGACTCTTCAAAACGCACAGGCTCAGGGGCTTTTCGAGACCTTGGAAGGCTTTCAGATTCTCGGGAAAATCGCCTTAAGCGGTTCAAAAAGCGCTGACAAACAGGTTTATGCCCGTCTGATCCAAAACGCAAGGTTTTCCGTCAATGCTAACGATGTCATTCTCAACCTTCAGGTCCCGCAGCAGGATATAGATGTTTTGATCGGAGTTTTAAAGTAATTATTCAAAATATCGGAAATGATCAAGATTTATTGAAGAAATTTTTATCCCGAGTTCCGCTAGGAACGGCATGTTTTTAGTAAAATTGCCAGGCAGCAATCTTCTACTAACATCACTCTCTAACGGAGCTGAAAGCCTAATTTCATCAAAGCCTCATCTCAGCGGCCCCTTTATACCCGGAAAGAGGTTATTTCCTATCGTCGTCGAAACACGCGTCTCTTCACTGCCGCAAACTCCTCGATATCCCGATTTATCTTATCGTCCTCGCCGAAAAGTGGAAAAAGCTGCAAGTTGCTCGAAAGATATGCCGCGCGAAGTTCCACGGGACGCGAGCCGGCACGATTAATAACACGAACGCTTGTGCCGCGCACATCTTCGATCCAACGGGCGAATTGCTCGGCACGGCCAACGGTAGCCGAAAGCAAAAGCATGCGAATGCGCGGCGGCGTGAGAATTATCGCTTCTTCCCAAACGTGCCCGCGGTCTTCGTCGGCCAGATAATGGGCTTCGTCGAGAATGACGAAATCCGTCCGCACCTGCTCGCCGCTTCGTAAAGCGTCAAATAGTTGGTTGCGGTATATCTCGGTCGTTCCCACGATCAACGGAGCGTTTACATTTTCCTTGCGGTCGCCGGTGAGGATTCCGACGTTTTCCGCACCAAACTCCGCTGAAAACTCCACATACTTCGAATTAGTCAAAGCTTTCAATGGCGTAGTATACCAGGCGCGTTTTTTTTGCTGCAGAAGACGCCGAATCTCCTCGCGTGCGATCCATGTCTTGCCGCTTCCCGTTGGCGCGGTAACTAGAACGTCCTGCTTTTCGATTGCTTCCAGCGCTTCGATCTGAAAATCATCGGGCTTTAAAGGTTTCTGTTCTGGTACGCCTATTCCGGAGAGCAGAAGCTCGGCGGCACGAATCTGCCGCGGCGTTTGGGCGTTAAAACGAAGATCGCCGGAACTTTCCCGTGCAAGTTTACGTTTAAATTCACGTTCATCACTCGGGCGGGAGTTTGAACGCGAGCGGCTTTTGTTTTTTCGTTTACGGTCGTTTCGCTCGCGTCGCATATCCGGGAATTTTAAAGGTTTGCGTGAGTAATGTCCATTTCTTTTCGTTTCGCGTTGGGAAGTGGTAAAATCTCATTTGTATCGCAACTATATCGCGGTGCAGAGCGTCTAAAATTCTACGGCAAGCAGTTTAGCTGATATTATTTTACATTTCTTATAAATTTTATGTTTGAGCAGGAATTATACAAACAAGAAGCAGTCTCGCAGCAGAAATCGCAGGAAGGCGAATTGTTCCATAATTACGAGATAAAAAACTGGAATTTTTCGCCGAAGCTATACAAAATTCTCGCTTTTTCGGCAATTTTGAATTTGTCCGCATTACTTTTCGTCGGGCAAACAAACCTCCTGACCATGCGCGGCTGCGACAGCCCGTTTGTCGGGCGTGTATGTCAGGTTTTGGATACAGTCTATTTAGGCGCCGTTTTGTTCGGGACCGAGCGCGAATACGTCGATGCCGCCTATGAAAAAACCGATCTGGGCGACGCCGAGATCACATATATCGACGTTAGCGGGGAAACGGCGCCGTTAAGCTATCCGGAAGGTTATTTCCAGATCGCCAATCCTGTTCAGTATGCTATGCAGCAGCAAGGCTCCGATCCGATGGCAGGTTTTAGCACCGCAGTTCCTGGATTTCCGTCAAATCCGACGCTTGGGAACGAATTGATAAACACCCCGCCGATCATGCCGCAGCCCAACCCGAACGCCATTCAGGGCGAGGCTCCGAAGTCACCTTTCTCGATTGGCGGCAATAACCCGACCATCAGCCGTAGTCGAAAAAACCGTCGCGGCGGAAATCCGATTGCCAAAAATCCTGCGATTGACGGGGATGATGTAGGCTCGGTGAACGCAAATTCGAATACGAATACGGCTGAAAAGACTCCGGAAGTGAAGCCAACCAACCCGATTTCTGCGGTCACCATTAATCGCGAGCCAATGCGTGTTTTTGGACAAAGCGTGGCCGAGAAATTGGAGAAAAAAGAAGTTGATTTAAGTAAAAATTTCAAGGTTTCGGCTGAAGCGACGCTTACCGAAGACGGAAAGATCGACACCGACATTGATAAAAAAACCAAGCGTCCGAAATCACGAGTTCTAACTTCAGAAGGCGATCCGGAAATGATCAAGGTCGTAACCGAAGCGATTGCCGCGATTGGCGACAGCGGATGGCTGGGATATCTGCGGCTCGAAGGGATTGAAAACATTAAATTTACGTTTTCGCAGGATGACGACCTTTTGCTGGTCAACATAACGTCGGAGCAGCTTACGCCGGAACGCGCAAGACTTGTTTCATCGCGATTGACAACTGCTATTTCAGGTGCGTTTCTTTCGGATAGAATGGGAATAATGAAGTTAGGCGACGACGAAAAAGCTATGCTAAAAGCCGCGACTGCCTCGACAAACGGAAAACAAGTTCTGCTTAATTTTAAGCTTCCAAAACCGGCCGCCCAGGAAATGATCAATCGCAATATCGAAAGAGCCCGGGAGTCAGCAACGGGAAAAAAACAGAGCGGCAAAGTAATTGACGCGTCGCCGGATACCCGTACAGCGAAAAATTAAACTTTCAGTGAAGAATCGCAAAAATCAAAACTCGATACTTTTTCTTACAACGCTCGGCGTGTATCTTGGGCTGGTGCTCGTTAGCGGCACGCCTCAAGTTTTGGCGCACGCCGCGATGACACGGAACTTCGAGATCACGGATGAGATCGAAGTTAAAGATGATCTTGACAAAAAGCCCGATGACGAGAGATCGCCTTTGTCCGATTCGATACAGGTTTATTTTCAGGATGTCGAATATTTTCTCTCGAGTCTGCAAAATTTAAACCAAAACGGAAAGTTCAATATAGAATTTGACACTTTTGAGGTTGCGCAATCTACCCTGCTTCCCTGTGTTGCGGGAAATAAAGTCGGCAGTTATACCGCCAGTAAATTTTCGCTAGTCAACGAATTTCTGCGGCCGTCGCTTGAGAGTTTTAGCAAACGCCTGACGGATGGCTATTCGCTTGCAGATTGCCTGCCCAGCGAAAGATTTTCGGGGCAGGAAGTTACGGCCTCCCGATTCAACCTAAAATTGGACCGGTCTGAATTTTCGGTCGAGATTGCCGTAAAAAAACGATCCCCGCAAACTGCAAGTCAGTTTTTAAGTCCTCTCGCACAAGCATCCAGAGCTTTTAACTCGAATGAAAAGGAATTAATTCGAGCGAAACTCATTGAAAATACTTCTTTCAAATCAAAAAACAACCAGGTCTTTATAGTCACCCGTCTGCCACGTGCCGGATTAGATTCCCTGCTTGCCAAAGATGCAAAATAGCGGCGAGCGAATCGTTCATTCAATTTTCACAATATTCAATCGCCATAATTAAGGTATTTACCCGTTCGGAAGTTGCGTCATTTTGCACACTATTGCAATCTAGTTGATTGCAATAGTCCAACAAACTTTAGTTTGTTGCTCCGATAGTTTGTTATCCGGCCGCTTTAAGTTTGTCGGACTTTGTGAGGAATATATGGCTGTAAACAGTTTTGCGGATAAATGGGTTAAGAAGATTTTTGGCAGCAGCAGCGACATTTTTTTGAAAAGTGTCAAAGGAACGGTTCAGCAGATCAACGATCTGGAACCATCATTTGAAAAGCTGTCGGACGATGAATTAAAGGAAAAAACCGAAGAATTCAAAGCTCGGATTAAAGCGCATCTTGTTGAATTCGACATAAGTGCCGATGCCCAGCAGGATGAACAGGCAGCAATTAACGGTCGCGGCATCCCGGCACCCGCGAAAACATTGCACGAGCGGCGCCGGAAAGCCGAGCAGGACATTCTGGCCGAAATTCTGCCCGAAGCATTCGCGACGGTTCGCGAGGCTTCAAAACGCGTAACCGGAATGCGTCATTTCGACGTGCAGTTGATCGGCGGCATCGCTCTTCATCAGGGACGCATTGCCGAGATGCGGACGGGTGAGGGTAAGACTCTCGTCGCAACGCTTCCGTCATATCTCAACGGACTCACGGGACGCGGCGTTAACGTCGTTACGGTCAATGATTACCTGGCACTTCGCGACGCGGAATGGATGGGCAAAATCCATCAATTCCTTGGTCTTTCAGTCGGCTGTATCCAGAACGATATGGACGATTATGAGCGAAAGGAAGCGTACGCCTGCGACATCACATACGGAACCAACAACGAATTCGGTTTCGATTATCTCCGCGATAATATGAAATTCGACGTTGAATCGCTAGTTCAGCGCGATCATTATTTCGGGATCATCGACGAGGTCGATTCGATCCTGATCGACGAAGCCAGAACGCCGCTAATTATTTCGGGTGCAACTGACGACGCGACGGACAAGTATTTCACGGCCAATGAGATAATTCCACGGCTTGAACGCGGCCACAAGGACGAAGA
>JACDAY010000254.1 GCA_013695195.1 Blastocatellia bacterium
GCGCGTAGTCGCTACATTTATTGCTACACAACGAAATAAGGGCTTCAACAAAAATACGTTGAAACCCTTATAAAAGGTGGAGCCGGTGAACGGATTTGAACCGCCGACCTGATGATTACAAATGAACAACACTAACTAAAAATTCACTCGATAAATATAGGCTCACTATATTCTAAACCGCAATTAAATAGGGCATTCTAACGAATCTTTATTTGCATTGTGTTTCTCAATGTGTCATAATTTATCACAGAGTTTAGTCCTAATTAGTCCTAATTTTAGTCCTAATTTCTAACAGAGAGGAAATTATGAAAATCTATCAGTCGATCTTCAATCGCGGAAAGAAGGGCGGGGATGCCAAAGCGTATGCAAACACTTGGGCGCTCCGGCTTACTCATACAGACGAACGGGAAAAAAAGACAAGCAAGACTTGGCAGTATGCGACGAAGCAGGACGCGAAAGACGACATTGAGAATCGCAAGGCGGAGTTAATCGTATTTCTCGAAAGCAAGGGACTCGATCTTGGCGATGTTAAGACGTTCAAACAATGGGCGGTGTACGCGAAAGCGGACTTTTACCGACCGGCGGTTATAAGGGAAGGCCGGAAGGTTGCCGGAATCAAAGCTCACAGACAGACGCATATTTTGATTGATCAATTGATCGAATGTTTCGGAAACAAACCGCTTGCGAAATTCACGAAATACGATCTTGATCGTTACAAGGTTTGGCGTTTGGAAACAGGGGACAGACGCGGCGAAAAGGGCAGACTCGAACCGAAGCAGCGGAACGCGGTTAAAATCTCGACTGCTAATCGCGGCCTTGCGATCTTAAAGCATTTATTGATCGAAGCTCATGATGCCGGACTGATTGCCAAGAATGTAACCAAAGGCTCGAAAGCTATCGACGCGGACGCGGAAACCGCCAAAACGCGGACGCTCACGGATGCCGAAGAAATGCGTTTGCTTGTGTCTTGCGCGGGAAGCCGAACCGTTTCTTACGAGCGGAAAGGGAAGTCCGTCACGGCAACCGTAGCTGCCGATAATCCGCATCTGAAGGCGTTGATCTTGCTCGGGCTGGATTCAGGAATGAGGCGCGGCGAAATTCTCTCGCTCGACTGGACAGATATAGATTTTGACGCGGGCATTATCAAGATTCTCGGAACGCATACAAAGACGCAAAGGAAGCGATCTGTACCGATGACGAACCGAACAAAGGCGGAACTGCGGGGACTCGCAAACTTCGGGGCAAGCGGGAACGTGTTCCCATTCAATGACTTCAAACGATCTTGGGCGACGGCTCTAAGAGTTGCGAAAATTGGCGGACTGACATTTCGCGATCTTCGCCGAACCTTTGTAACTCGACTGCAAACCGGCGGAGTGTCGATTGGAATTGCGGCGGAGCTGGCCGGACATTCGCGGCTCGAAACGACGCAAAAACATTACACTTCAACCGATAACGCGGCGGTTATCCAGGACGCGGCCGCGAGGATAAACGCAGCTAATGATTCGCGCCTTAACCTTTGGCCTGATACCATCGAATAGTTGAGCCTGACCGGTGAATGCGCTGAAGGCTGTTAACCATTCTCCCGATTAAGGGAAGTCTCAGGTCGAACGTCGCGGGATGTAGAAGGCAATTCCGGTCGGAGAGAGTAATCGACGAATCGCCGGTCAAAACCTATGAAAGTATGTATCGTATTTCTTCTTCTGGCGCTTGCCGATGTTGCTTACGGCCAGGTTCCCAAAGGCTGGCGCATTCCTACGCCCGCGGACATCAAGGGACAATGGAGTGAAAACCATTGGGATAAAGAGTGTCAAAAAGCGAATGACCGTAACAAGAAGTTGGCAAATGATGCCGTGGAATATACGGGCAATCCAGTGAAAGATATAGCCAAGGACATTCCCAAACCTGAAGTGGTCGATTGCTGGAAACCTGAAGCCTTTCCAATTCACACTGCAACAGGCGATTACAATGGCGACGGTGTTCTTGACGAAGCACGGATATTGATCTCCGTCGGTGTACCGAAGCCAACAGGCTTCGCTATTAAAAGGTCAGGGATGGCGGGCTTTTTTGTATTCTTGAATTCTAAAATCGGCCCGGCTAAGGTAATCGTACTTGGTCTGGCTGCTGATCAGAGCCCGTCGCCGCAGTACTCCTTCATCGGAACTCAGCCGCCAGTCGAGAAAATTGAAACCTGGTGTGGTCGTGGTGCACGGGACTGCGAAGTGGGTGAGCCTGCGTCTGTTACCCTGAAAAGAGATGCTGTAATCTTCGGACAGTTTGAGGCGTGGAGCACTCTGGCTTATTGGAGTGCTGCCGAAAACAAATTCAAAGTGGTAACCATTTCGGACTGATATACCGGACTCGAACCGTGCCACGGGGCAAATTGAAATACACGGCGACGAGTAGCCCAAGTGCCTGATGTGATAAGTCTGAAATTGGCGCCCGGCTGACGCTTTCGAGATTAAGCTATCTCATCATCAACCTTCAACCGTCTTACGCTTCGGAATAGCTACCGAAGCGGACACGCGCCGATTCTCTG
The DNA here is from genome assembly GCA_013695195.1 of Blastocatellia bacterium. Lineage (GTDB taxonomy): Bacteria > Acidobacteriota > Blastocatellia > Pyrinomonadales > Pyrinomonadaceae > OLB17. The sequence goes on from JACDAY010000254.1 coordinate 2,537, forward strand.
ACGGCGCTGACGGTTGATTCCCAAATCAGAGCTTAGGACTAACCAGAGAGGTTCTAAATGGCCAAAAAGAATGATCCGACAGACGGCTTTGATGAAGTTTTGAAGCATATCGAAACGCTGCCTGACATCAAGAACAAATTAGCATATTTGATTGTAGAAAAGACCAGATGGGATCAGGAAAACGCGGATTTTTGGACAGGCTTGGGCATTCGTAGCTTCAGCGAAAAATGCGAACTCGAAATCAGCAAGTATAAAGAGTTAGCGAAATTCGAAGGCCGAAACAACGACAAGGCTAAAGAACTTTTGAAAGGGCTTGATCGAAGCCCGCTTACGCGTAAAGCAGTCGGCCCGCGGCCCTGGGGTGTCCCCGATGCGGCGGGATATATGACAGTTGGAGAGCGGCACTATAGCGAATGGATGGGAGAAGAAGGAAATGCCACACCGAAAGAAGCTGACCGTCCAAATCAATTCACTCGGAAGCAGGCAATCTATTTGCTTCAAGAATTGATACCGGAGTTCAAGACCGCAGATAACACAAGGAAGGCCGAATTCATTACGAAGCTGACAGGTTACACGTCCACAAAGAATATTGCAGACGAATTTTCTAATATTCGTAATTTTGAGGATCCCCAATTATTGGAAGAATGGAAAGGCAAATTTAAGCATTCTGGTAGAGGAAGAAAAAAAATAATCCCTAGCTAGGGAAATTCGTAAGGAAATTCAAACATCATTTCAAATGAACGCTGTGCAGAGATTTGCACGGCGTTTTTTGTTTTTACACGAAACGTCAACATTAACAAAAGGAAGGATTCAAACAGTAATGAAGTTGACTGAATACATACGGGAAATCGATGTTTTGAATGTTTGGCCAATGTCTAAAGCCTCGCTAATTCGGGCGCGTAAAAAAGGCTTACCGTTTGTCCGGCTCGGTGCTTTTGTCTGCTACAAACCCGCCGACCTGGAAGCTCATTTTTGCCAACCGCGATCCTGGAAAAAATCCACTGAAGCTGACGGTTCGGAGGTGCAAAATGAACAAAAATAAAGCCGAAACCCGGTGGAACGGGATCGGCTTCGATGCACAGATAATCAGATCAAACAGCAGCTTCGATTATAGCACACCCGAACCCGAACCGATTCAATTTTATTACGATTGCGATTTTTGCCGACTCGAATTGCCAAACGACTCAGTCAGGTTTGACGGCTGCGGCAGTTGTCCGCGATGTTTTCAACTCGCGCATCGATTTGTTGAAAGCCTGCGCCGATACCGCCAGACCTACGCGGCGCGTTTATCCGGGAGGGCAAAATGAAAACAGACGCTGCGACAGCTCACGCAATCGGCCCGGACGCGATCCGCGCCGAAGCCGAATCGATGCTGACTCCAATACGGCTTGGCAAACGGGAACACGCAAAAGTGTTTCAAGAAATTCTCGAAAATTTAATAACGCTGGATTTTCGCGAGCTTGCCGACCTTGCCGAAGATGAAAAGCTAACCCAGAAACATTTCAGAGTTTTGACCGTGCAAGAAGTCCTGCAAAACGCACTCGATCTAAATTGCGGCCTTTGCCGAAACTTAGATTTTGTTTACGCATACAACGGCGAATATTGGCAGCTAATCACACGCGATGAACTTGAAAATTTCTTAGGCGAAGCTTCTGAAAAACTTGGAGTGGATCGGATCACGGCAAAGGACTATGAATTTAAGGCGAAGCTTTACAAGCAATTTCTGGCAGATGCCTATTTGCCCAAACCGCAAATAAATGGCGGCACGGTCTTGATAAATCTGCGAAACGGGACATTCCAAATCGCGGGAAAACAAATTATTCTACGCGAATTTGACCGGGCGGATTTTCTCACACATCAACTTTCGTTTGATTATGACGAATCGGCGGCCTGTCCAAATTGGCAAGCCTTTCTCGATGAAGTTTTGCCGGAAAAGGACGGAGCGGGCAAAATTGTTGACAAAGGAAAAACACGTCAAAAAATCTTGGCGGAATACTTTGGATATGTATTCGCCCGCGTCCTGAAGCTGGAAAAGACCCTGATCCTATTCGGACTGGGTGCAAATGGCAAAAGTGTTGTCTTTGACATAATGAACGCTTTGCTTGGAAAAGATAACGTTTCCAATTATTCGTTAGAAGCGCTGGGAGAAAACTACTTTCGAGCAATGATAGCGAACACCCTTCTAAATTATTCGTCCGAAATTTCAAATCGGCTGCAAGCTGAAAAATTTAAACAGCTGACTTCTGGCGAAGCGGTTGAAGCTCGACTTCCATATGGCCAGCCAATGGTGCTCACAAACTATGCACGGCTTGCTTTCAACTGCAATTCATTGCCATCGGACGTAGAACATACAGAAGCCTTTTTCAGACGCTTTTTGATTGTTCCTTTTGACGTAACCATTCCAGAAGAAAAACGGAATCCGAATCTCGCAAAACAGATTATAGAAAATGAACTTTCCGGCGTGTTCAATTGGATTCTTGACGGCCTGAAGCGCGTATTGGCCAACAATCGCTTTTCCAAATGCGATGCAGCCGAAAATGCGCTCGGAGTCTATCGCAAAGAATCGGATTCGGTTGCGATGTTTATAAGTGACGAAGGCTATAGGCAAAGCGAGCATTACACACAGGTCAAGACGCTTTATCAAAACTA
>JACDAY010000275.1 GCA_013695195.1 Blastocatellia bacterium
TTTTAATTCGCTGCGCAATGAACGGTGTGAGAATTATCTGCTTTTCGGCCTCGGTAACGTGGCGATGGATGCCGGTCGCGAAAATAATGCTGATTTCGAATGGCGTCGTGCCGTTGGCAATGAGGCGGCGAACGAGAAGATTTACAATTTGTCCGCAGGCGGTTTGTCGTGTTGCATCGGGGACGACGATCAGAACGGTTTCACCGGGATTTACGATTTCTTCGAGAGGTTTTGAATCAATCGGATTATCGAGCCTTTCGCTGATCTCGGCATCAGAAAGTGGACTAGCACCCACGGTACTTCCTAAAATTTCGAAGCGGTTTTCGCCATATTGAAAGGGGATTTGAGATTTTCCGTATTTGAGCAGAATCTCCGGCATAAGAAATCTCGCGCAAAGACGCAAAATGAATCTAACCTGCTTTACTTGTTTGGCTTTGTGACTTCGAGTTCAAGGCAGGCTCGAAACATTTTGTTCCTGTCTCGCAAACGTACACGGCCTCGGCTTCAAGATCGAGAGTTTCCATTTGGATCGTCAGATGGTCGATCCCAAACCGGTCGTGAAGCTTTTGCCGAATCGACACTAGAAGCTCCGAATGCACGATCGAATCATCATGACTGATGTGAGCGGACAATGCCTCCATACCCGAGGAAATAGTCCAGACATGCAGATCGTGCACGCCGCCGACTCCATCCGTTTCCATGATCGCCGTTTCGACCGCATCCAGATTTATATGCGAAGGCGTGCCTTCAAGAAGAACGTTTACCGACTCCAGAATAAGCCGCCACGCGCCGAATATTATTATCACGCTGATCAGCACGCTGCCCAATGCGTCTGCCCAAAGCCAGCCGAACGCAAGTATCAAAATCCCTGCGGCGATGGCAGCAACCGATCCGAGCAGATCTCCGATCACATGAAGAAACGCTCCGCGCATATTTAGATCGTGCTTATGATCCGAATGCAAAAGAAATGCGGCAATGATATTGACCAAAAGGCCGCCGGCTGCGATCAGTGTTAGCTGCAGCGCTTTGACCTCGGGCGGCGACTGCCAGCGCTCAAGGGCTTCGTAAATGATCCATATCGACAACAGCACAAGTGCGATACCGTTGACAAAAGCCGCAAGAATCTCGAGACGATAGTAACCGTAGGTTTTCCGTGACGTCGCCGGCCTCGAAGCAAACCAAATAGCGCCGAGCGTGAGAGTCAGCGCCGCAACATCCGTCAACATATGCCCGGCATCGGCAAGCAGGGCGAGAGAATTTGTCAGCCAGCCTCCCACGGCCTCGGCAATCATGTAAATAAAGGTCAGAGCTAAAGCCAACTTCAAACGCGTAAGCCGTTTCGTTGAGCGTGAGCCGTGGCTGTGTTGATGCTGCGATCCCGTAATAAACTCCTTTAGGTCGACTAGAAGCGCCTGATGATACTGGATGTCGTGAGCGATAATACGAATCCGGCACGGTTGCCTTTATCATCGGCGAACTCGACCGCTGCCTCGGAAAGCGGCGTCGAAATCTGCAGGCGAAATATTCCGTCGGCGGCGGCGTAGGTTTCGCGCCCCTGTGAACGCACTAGCAAACCGCGTTGTGTCCGACCGGTGATGACAAAAATATTTCCGCCGACGCGCTCCACGCTCCAATCCGCGACCTCGAACGCCGTGCTTGTTTCCCGTTTGACAACATTAAACTTCCATGGATCGCTCCAAACGCTTGTCTGTCCGGAACCTGCCGTCGATTTCAGACGCCAATAATATGTTCCCGGAACCAGGCCGGCCAGCTTAAAATCCCGGTTAATAAGCGACGCACGGTCGACAAGTATCGAATCGGAGGCGAAAAAGGGAGAACGCGAAACCTGCAGGTGATAACCCGCGCCCGGGCCGTTATCCTCCCAAATAAACGAAACGCCCGCGCCATAGCCGTTATTATCGACAATTTGTGACAGGTTTGCCGGAGAGGCTTGCTTGGGCGGCGTCAGAAGCTGTTCCTTTGCGGAGAGCTTGCCGTTGTTGACGGCCGCAAATTCATTCTCGCCGATAGTTGTTTTCATGCCGCCGACAGTCGTCTCAACACTGCCTCGGCTGATTCGGATTTCCCCGCTCATTGTCTGCGAATCCGTATTAAAGCTCGCATCGGTTTGCGGCCGCAGCTGCGTTTCCGAATCCATCATTTCTACGATGTTCTCTGTACTCTCAGCCTGTTGATCGGTCCGGACATTCAGTTGCCCGTCATCCAAGGCGACGCGAACATTCCTGCCGCCGAAAAGAGAAGAGTTGTCACGGATGACCACAGTGCTGTTTGGCCGGACCGAATAAACGCTCCCGTCGATCATTTGCACGACCGCCTTTCCATCGGCCTGCGTCTGGATCGTATCGCCGGCAGCGATATGAATTTGTTTTGTTACGAGAATCGTTTCGCGAGTTGCGGCGCGGGTAACTCGAACATCGCCCTCGAAAGAGATAATTCTTGCCGCGTCCTTCGGAAGATCCGACGTGTCCTGCGGTTCAAACCAACTGTTACGCAGCGCGAACCATCCGCCGACTCCAATGACAAGCGCAGCCAATGTAAACGCAGCCAATGCAGAGATAGTGCTTTTTCTGACCTTCCACCAGTCGAGATAATATTTGCGGTACTTCTGATCCATCGGGGTTTTCTAAACGTCTTCCGACGCGTCCTCTGCGGCTTTAAGCTTTTCGTCGTCTTTTTGTGGCGGAAAGAGCATGGTAAGAATTATAGATAAGGTAATAGCTGTAATAACGACGCCGAGCGATATATTTATAACGGCTTGTTCGAACTCGTGATTCTGGTATCTCTGCAGGTAAACAGCAAAATCCGACGTGCCGCCTACACCTGTTAATTTTATCAGAACATCGGCAAAAAGTGGTACAAGCATTTTTACGCCGATAAATGTCAATACGAA
>JACDAY010000319.1 GCA_013695195.1 Blastocatellia bacterium
GGGATGTTTGATATATCCGCGATGCTCGTTTTGATCTTGATCGGACTGCTGCAATCGATCGTACTGCGGACATTTGTATATTCATAAAGCTCAAAGTCAGAACCACCTGCGGTAGCGGGTGGCTGAACTCAACGTCTTTGTCACTCAAAAATTGATGCATTTCCTGGAAGAAAATGGCGCGGTTACATTCCCGGTTCGCGTAGTTCCTCGTTCATCGAAAAACGAGATCGTTGGTGAGCATGACGGTGCATTGAAGGTGAAAATCGCATCGCCGCCGGTAGACGGTGCGGCGAACGAGGAACTTACGAGACTCCTTTCCAAGACCTTCGGCGTCGCAAAAAGCAGCGTCGAAATCGTCGCCGGACACACGTCTAAGACCAAACGGATACGAATAAACGGCGTAACGGCTGAAAAAGCGCGAAAGCTGATCGGCGGCGATCCGGTTTTTTCTGTCTCGCATGGCTTTTGCGGAAAACCAAAAGTGCCAGAAAGCTAACGGCAAATGCAGAAACAATTTGCGCGATCATCATCGATACCAGAAAAGCGGTTCCAAGCGTTTCACGCATTTCGATTGTCTGTTTGATACAAACCGAATCGGCCAGCAATACCAGAGCGCATAGCATAAGAATCGTTGTGTTTTTTCTCATAACGAGTTTATTAAATGCCGTTTGGCTGAAATTGCTGTGAACGAACCCTGAACAAATTGTGAATCTTTTCGATTTGCCGAAAGAAAAAACGGCGTGATATATTTCATCTTTTGGGCAGAAACGCGAGTGTGAACGAGCGTGTAGCCCTGAACGCAAAGCAACACGCTCCATAACTGTCGCGTTTCTGCCATACATTCACAGGGGAATAATATAAAATGTCAGGACACTCCAAGTGGCACACAATAAAGCACAAAAAAGGTGCGACGGACGCAAAACGCGGCAAGATTTTTACAAAGCTTATTAAGGAAATCACGGTAGCGGCGCGAACGGGCGGCGGAGATCCGGACGCAAATGCGCGCCTTCGCAAAGGCATTTTGGACGCAAAGGCCGCGAATATGCCGAACGACACCATCGACCGTGCCGTAAAACGCGGCAGCGGCGACCTCGACGGCGTGAGCTATGACGAGATCACCTACGAAGGCTACGGCCCGAACGGCGTGGCCGTTTTGGTCGAGACAATGACCGACAACCGCAACCGCACGGTCGCCGAGCTGCGGCATATTTTTTCAAAAAACGGCGGAAACCTCGGGGAAGCCGGTTCGGTGGGATGGATGTTTGATAAAAAAGGCTACATCGTCGTCGATAAAGCCGCAAAATCCGAGGACGAGCTTTTCGACATCGCCATCGAAGCCGGCGCCGACGACATGCAGGACGAAGGCGATGTTTTCGAAATTTATACCGCACCGGACAATTTCGAAGCCGTAACCGAAGCCTTAAAAGCCGCCGGAATCGAACCCCAAGCCGCCGAAGTCTCGATGATCCCGCAAACCTACATCAAACTCGAAGGCGACGACGCTCAAAAAATGCTTAAACTCTATGACGTCATCGAAGACTACGACGACGTTCAGAAAGTTTATGCAAATTTTGATATAGACGAGAGTGAGTTGGAGTAAACGCTTAATGAATCTCCTGCCCGAACGTTATGCGATGGCCGTCGGGCGTAACGACGGCGAATTCACGTAATCCCCAGGGTTTATCGGCTGGCTCAGAATTAAATTGTGCGCCGTTTATTTTGAATTCTTCAAAAACGGCATCGACATCTTCGACCAGGACGTACGCGAAGTATGAATGATCGCCGGTGTCGACCGCGAGCATCGCGTCGGCACATTCGCCGAGCATCACTTTGAAATCGCCGAACGAGAGAAATTCCCAACCCGGAACAGTAAAGTCGCGTACGAAACCGAGCTTTTTAAGATAATAATCCGTCTCGACCGCAAGATCTTTTACGGCCAGAACGTGTCTTGTATGGATAACTTTTCTATGCATCCCTTGTTGGCAGTGCCGGAAACTATGTGCTCGGCACGAAAACTTCAGCGTCCACTCATACGGGCCACTGAAAGCATAGATTATATCCGTCCGGGTCATGAACGTACAACTGTTTCATGCCGTAGTGGGCAACTTCGGGCGGCCCCAGGACCAAGCCCTTTTCCTTTAAATATTCGTAAGCTGCGTCCACATCGGGGCAGCCAAAATAAAGACATGTGTCGTGATGGACGGCAATACGCTTCGGGTCGGGAAACTCAGGCCGTTGTTTGCCATCATATGCGGTATTCAGCATCAAGGTTGTCTCGCCCGCCGAAAGCATTACCCATCCCGGAATCATCGGCCTGGCCGGAATCCTGAACGATCTCGAACCCTAACACGTCGCGGTAGAACGCCAACGACGCAGGCATATCAAAAACCGACAACAGGGGCGACATTCCGCGAATTTCTATGCACATATTATCAACGTTCCTCTTGCGGAACCTATCTGGCGGACGAAAGGGCAAACAACATATCGACGTAGAATTTCTCGATGTCGGCAAGCCCCGCGACCTTGGAACCGGCCTTAGGCTCGATGACCATATATTCGTTCGGCGCATGTGCGCCGGAACCGTGGCCAAGACCTCCGGCAACGAGCGGCAGTTTGAGGGTATCGGTGAATACATGGTACGGGGCGCTTCCCGCGAGCCTCGGGGCGACGCTGGGTATCATTCCGTACTTGTTGTAGGTGCCGATCATCGAGCGAACAAGCGGTGTATCGACCGATGTTTGCGCCGGAGGGTAACCGCTGATCTTGCGAAGAACAATATCCGTAAACCCTTTCTTGTCCAGATACACTCGAATCAGCCGCAATGCTTCGTCGGGTGTTTGATTCGGCACAAGCCGCGAATCGACCTTTGCCGTTGCCATATGCGGCAGTATTGTCTTCACGCCCGGCCCGGTATAGCCTCCCCAAATGCCGTCAATGTTTAGCGTGGTATCGAAGAGGTAACGCATTAGCGAATCGCGGCCAGAAATGCCGTCAACCCAGCGGTCGACGCCCAACCCTTGCCGCATCATCGCTTCGCGCTCGGTCCATGAGACGAGCATGCCGTTCACGAGACGCTCCTCTTCCTGGGTCGGCTTGCGGATCGAGTCGTAATAGCCGGGTACAAGAATTGTGTTCCCGTCCGGCGACGTGAGACTCGCGAGTGCCTGGTTGAGCCGCCAAACAGGTGAATCGGTTATGGCTTTGAGCGACCCGTGAACCTCAGCCGTCTTCGGCCCGCCGCCAGGATTGCCGCGGGCTTCAAGTTCGAAATAGACGATTCCCTTTACGCCGAGATTCATCGTCACCGCGCCGTCAGGCCCTTGGCCGTTAAACGGAAAGAGCACTCCGCTCGCGGACTTAAGCCGGTCTGCATATTTTCCGATCAACTCGGGGTAATGCGGCGATCCGAGCTCCTCTTCGCCCTCAGCCAGGACCATTAAATTAACAGGCATTCCCTCACCGGATTTGATTATCGCTTCGATCGCGTTTAGGAAAGCTCTTTCCGGCCCCTTTTGATTTGTAGCTCCGCGTGCCATCAGCACACGTCCAAGCGGATGATCGACAATGGCGCCCGCGAAAGCATCGACTTGCCAGCCTGTCGGTTCAACGGGCTGGACGTCGTACATCATATATACCGCAAGAGTTTTTGCGGCACCGGCGTCGTAGTAACCCCAAACGCCCGGATGTCCGCTGGTCGGCACGACCTCGGCCTCTTTAAAGCCCAGCTCTTTCAAATCGTCGCGGAGCATTGCCGCCATTTGCTGCACACCGTCGTTCTGCGCGCTGATCGACCGCTGGCGTACCCAACGCCGTAGATGTTCATTGTGCCGGGCGAGGTTCGAATCGATATAGGCGTAAGCCTTTATATGGGATCGGGCATAAGCCGGAACGGTGGATGGATCAAACTTTTCAGTTGTAGTGGCGGGAAAACTCGGCTTTTGAAATTTCCGGTCGCTTTGAGCAAACGTGATCGAATAGGCCAACGCAACTGTCAAAACGCCAAGAATTCCCGGCCATCTCTTTAAACAAATTTGCATACTTGTTTTAGCAAACATTTGATCGCTCCTCCACGATGCGCAAATCAACTCAATTTCTATTCAGGATTGCCGCCGGTTTCCGGCAGATAGTCCCCCATGAATTTTCGCTCCATTCCGTTTCCCCAGCCGCTGCCGTGATCGCTTGTGATCAACGCCGCACCGGCTTCGCTTACGTTGTGCGGCGGGAACGCAAGCAGACGAAGAATAGAACCCGGCCGCAGGTGTTCACTTGCCCAGGTCAGGGGCGAATCGCCATTCGCATCGCGAGCTTCGCGATCCGCGCCGTTATCGATCAGATATTGGATCGTCGCTTCATCGCCGTATGCGGCAGCGCGGTGCAGCGGCGTCTCGCCTTTCGTCCGGACGTCACGCATAAACCCGCCCGTTTCCTTGCCGGGAATGGTGCGGGCATTCACATTTGCGCCATTTTCAACCAGCAGCCGCAGCACGTACAGATAGTAGGGCCGGCCGGCCTTGCAAAGAGCGCTGTGCAGCGGCGTTTCACCCGTATTTGCCTGCGCAATATTAACATTAGCGCCTTGATTTATCAAAAAATCGACAACTTTCCAATGTCCGAAAAACGATGCATTGCCGAGTTCTTGATCCAGGTCAAGGCTGCTTAGATCGCCGCCAGCCTCAAGAATGGCTTTCAACGCCGTCGTGTCGTTATAGTAAACGAACCACTGCATCGTCTTGACCGGGCCTTCGTGAAGAACGGACTGCCAATCGGGCAGACCGAGTAGTTCGAACACAAGGTCGGTCCGGCCGCGGCTGATACGGTCAAGAATCATTTCTTTGTTCATAAGATTATCGGCCACAGATTAATACGGATTCCCCCTGACTCGGCCAAATTCTTATCCGCGTAGATCTGCTTAAATCCGTCGCTGATTTCCGCCAAATCTCTCGGCCGCTCTAGCTTTTGCATGCGCCGCTTCAGTCTCGCGGTCACGGGGTGGAGAATTTGTCACAAGCGAATCCAGCAATTCCATCGCAGCAGCCGAGACGCGCTCGACCGCCAATTCAAACCCGGCCTCGTTCGCCTTCGAAGGCTTTGTAAAACCCGAAAGCTTCCGGACAAACTGTATCGACGCCGCGCTCACCTCATCCGAAGTCGCCGGCGGCTCGAAATTGAAAAGTGTTTTTATATTTCTGCACATGCTCCAATTATAACCCGAAATTAATTCAAAACAGACGCCCATTCGCGGACGGTGCGGGCCATTTCGACGAATACGTCTTCTTCGCTTTTTCGCGTTCGTTTGAGAATTTTGAAACTGTGATCGGCAGTGTCAAGCAAATGAATCGCTGCAAGTTTCCCAAGATTTTTCACTACCGGCTGCAGCAGATCGCGTTCGGCAAGCGCGTCGCGTGTGCCGCTGAGAAAGAGCATCGGGATCGTGACTTTGGATAAATGTTCCGCGCGTGTTATCGCGGGTTCGCCCGCGGGATGAAGCGGAAACGAAAAGAACACTAGCCCGCAAATATATTCGATGGGCGATTCCGAAGCAGCCGTCGAGGTCATACGCCCGCTGAATGAATGACCGCCTGCCAATATAGGTATATCAGGCGCTGCTTCATGTGCGGCCGCAACCGCCGAACGAATCGTGGCCGTACACGTAGCTTGCGAATCGCGCCCGCGCCCGTTTTCTGAATAAGGAAAGTTGTACCGAAAGGTCGCAATCTTTTGATAAGCGAGGTTTTCCGCGATTGTTTGAAGCAGCGGGGAGCGCATATTCGAACTAGCCCCGTGCCCGAGCACAAGCAAATGCGTCGCATCCTCTGGTCGCATCAACAAAGCCGAAACATCGCCTTTCTTCGGCGCGGCAAGGAACTTTAATTCTTTTGCATCATGGGGCATTGTGGCTACTTTAGTTGTGAACGATCAAAGATGTTCGGCCAATTCGAACTAATCCGTTCAGCCTGTGTGGATCGCCCAACGCCTTTGCGATAAATGCGGCGTCGTTGTCGGCTTCCGCCAAACAAGCCTCAAGATATATGCCGCCATTTCTTCGGGCGTGCGAAGATGTTCGGCCACGTAGGAGCGAGTTGTGATGTTGTTACTAAGAGCCATTGAAACTATATTGAAGTGATCGGGCTAAACAAGGAAACAATAACATCAGTAATCTCAGCAAATTTCTCCTTATTCAAAACTCCGACAGACCGGTCAATTATTATTGAATTTGCGGTGAAGAGTTTAGAAGGGCGCGCATAACTGACTTTCTTGAGGGAACCGCTTACGAAGTCGTCGCCGGTAATTTCAATTGCTTTGAGGTCCGTGTAGCGTTGACTCGTAACCTGGCACAAGATCCAATCGTCACGGTCGGCATCCGCCAGTACGATTGCCGGACGAAGCTTCGCGTTCGATAAATCAGAAAAAGGAAAGCGGACCAGGACTACGATTCCGATTGAAGGTGTGACCAAGCTTCGTCCTCCTCCGCCTTAAGCCAATCTTCGCCGAGCGCCTCTTCACTCAAAAAAGCTGTCTCGGAGACTTCCGCTTCCGGTTTTTCTTCAAGTATCGTCACGAGCGCCCGACGGCCCCGTGGCAACCGCACTTCCTGCAGCAATTTCACCTTTCCCTGTTCGTCAATTATCGCTTCGACGGTTTGAATCATAATGTTATTTTGCTTTCATTTAAGGAAAAGAGCAAGAATTTAAACTACTTATCGAAACTGTTTAAATCGTGCCGTCAGTATCACCGAACTCGATTCTTTTCTCGATAAGTCTCCTTAACTTGGCTGCGGATCGGGGAAGATTTTTTGGAACTTGAATCGCATTCAAATAATTCGTCGCTTCACGATATTCCAATTTCCGATAGCTGTCGCGTGCCATCATTAGTAGCTGAACATCTGAGTGGTTTTCCAATTCTGACCAAATTTTCCCTCGAAATCGGCGGAGATTTTTGAGCCAAACGAATTCGCCTCCAATTTCTTTCCTGCGTCCGAAACCGCTTGCCGTCCCTTTTAGTGTCACGTGAGTATTCCCGCCCGCGTCTCTCCATGTCGAGGCGAAACCGAGATTGTCTACAACCGCCAAAGGATGGAGTATTTCCGCGAGTTCTTTGGTTACTTTCTCATAAAACTGCTCGTATTGTATGCTGTCTGTCAAACGAAAGGCCTTTACAAAATCAGTTTGTTGGATTACCAATCTCATCCCTGGAAATTCTTCCTCAATTTCTGCCACACCTCAAAATATTCGTGCTGCAATTCCGAGGTTTCCATTGCATACTTTGTCGGGCGCAATATGTAGCGCGATTCGAACATGAAGGCCAGCGTTCCCGATAGTTTTTGAGGCTCCAGTAAAGCACCTGACGCTTTTTCGAAGGCGTCGAGGTCAGGGCCGTGGGCGGACATCAGGTTGTGAAGCGAAGAACCTCCGGGGACGAAGCCTTCTTCCTTGGCGTCGTAGGCGCCGTAGATGAGGCCCATGTATTCGCTCATCACGTTGCGGTGATACCAGGGCGGGCGGAACGTGTTTTCAGTAACGAGCCAGCGGTCGGGGAAGATGACAAAATCGCAATTCGCAACGCCCGCTTGCTCGCTTGGCGATGTCAGAACGGTAAAAATCGACGGGTCAGGATGATCGAACGAGACCGAGCCGATGGTATTGAAGCGGCGAAGATCGTATCTGTAAGGCGCGTAGTTGCCGTGCCACGCGACGACATCGAGCGGCGAATGATCCGTCTCGCACGCCCAAAGATTCCCGCCAAACTTCGCAACGATCTCAATCTCGCCTTCACGGTCTTCAAACCACGCAACCGGCGTTTCAAAATCACGCGGATTTGCCAGCCCGTTCGCCCCGATCGGCCCAAGATCGGGCAGCCGAAACTGCTGGCCGTAATTTTCGCAGATATAGCCGCGAGCCGCTCTTTTCTCAGGCTCCCCTCCTTTCAAATGAGGGGTGGCAGCCGCTTCGGCTGACGGGGTGGTAGGAGCAGCGGTCTTGTCAGAACCGCCTGCGTGAGCGGGTGGCCGCGCGCTGGTGTTGTCGGTCCGTCCGGTTCCAGAGGCCCGATCATCTCCAATCTCGACCTTAAATTTCAACCCTCTAGGAATCACCGCAACCTCGCCCGGCCCGATCTGCAACGCCCCAAGCTCTGTCAAAATCCTGAGGCTTCCCATCTCCGGCACGATCAGCATCTCGCCGTCCGCGTTATAAAAAAACCGGTCGCCCATGCCCTTATTGCAGGCATAAATATGCACCCCCATCCCAACCTGCGCAAAACTATCGCCGTTCCCCGCAATCGTCGTAATCCCGTCAACAAAATCCGTCGGAGCTTCTGGTATCGGCAACGGATCCCACCGAAGCTGATTCGGCGTCGTAACAACCTCATTAAAAGGCGAAGACCGAAACAGCCCAACCCGCGTGTCAGTAGCCCGACCGTCAGGGAGGGCTCGTCGATAAGGCGCGAATGGTTTATGAAGTACCGAAGGCCTTATCCGGTATGTCCACGTCCGCTTATTGGCCCCGCGCGGCGCCGTAAAAGCCGTCCCCGAAAACTGCTCCGCATACAGCCCCAACGGAGCCCTCTGCGGTGAATTCCGCCCAACCGGCAACGCACCGGGGGTCGCCTCAGTGGCGAATTCATTGCCGAAACCTGTTTGGTACTTTAAATCCATAAGATTTAGCCACGAATTTACACGAAAGAAAACGAAAAAGAAATAGTGTTCGTGCTCGGGAGCGGTTAATTTTCGGATTTTTTCTGGACCTGAGTCAAATAGGCGAAGGCGTTCTCGGCCAGTCAAATGAGCGTGCCACGAGTGCGTCTATGTTTTCGATCTCGTTTATGTAATCGGCCTTTACACGATTTGCCCGAAGCCTGTCACCGGCATGTCCGACCGCGGCAAAGGTGCGTCCACGATCTTTGTATTCATCCCAAATCTGCCGATGCGAACTTTCAAACTGCCGAAATTGAAAACTCTCGCTTTCAAGATGAAGTTTCGCCCGATGATAAACCGTGTAATAGATTCGGCTGATCGCCGTTCGCTTAGCCGCTTCACCGTCGAGTTTGCGCAAATCTTCCGCGATCTTTCGAAAATCGTCCCATTCAAAGATCATTTGGAGAACTCCAGATCGATCAGGATTTTCGAACCCGACTTCCTTTCGTTCTCAAACCACCACTCTTCGTCAAACTTTTTCAATAACGACGATGATTTCTTGAGCGGCAGCGATGTCGGAACTCCGACCGACATCCGGTGATATCCGGGATCTTCAGGGTCAAAGAAGAATGCTAATCTCAAATTCTGCTTTTTACCAAAAACCTTGCGAATTTGGCGCGGAATCTCTTCCAGAATCCCAAGCAAAAATGCGTTTTCACGCAAAAACCCGGCGATTTCCGATGGATTGCGAATCTCATATTCCCGCGCCAGAACATTTATCTGCGCAAGCGTCTTCGAATGGACTTCGCGGTCGATCAGTTCGGCCACCTCGTTGTAAGGAGCAATCTTCGGAACCGGTTTGTCGATAATTTGTGTTTGCATAATCGAAAGTATAAACGCGAAAAAGCTAAAAGCGAAAAAGCGAAGCCCTCAGCGGCGAATTGCGGCATTTCGCGAAGAACGATTGCCGGGCGATTCTTTGTCGTTCCATCGGCTTGCGGCATCGCCAGATGACGAGATCACCTTCCTATATACTTGGGATTTGCCTCTTTGATCAAGTCTAATGAGTACTCCGGCTCGTCGTTTCCAAAAACGCGCTCCAGGTTTGCCAAGCAAAGGCGCTTCCAATCTTCGCGTTCGTCATTTCGCATTTCAATCACGCTGACAACCAATTTTGTGTTTGGCTCTAGTTCGTAAGGCACGTCCAATAAAATGTGCTTCCGTCAAAATGTGCCTGTAAGGTAACAATTTGCATATTTTTAACTCACCTTTCTAAAGATTACCACGGCTTCTTTGCTCTTCTTCAATCAAAACAACAACTCTTTGAAATTGCCTTTGCATTGA
>JACDAY010000335.1 GCA_013695195.1 Blastocatellia bacterium
ACGAAAACCCGTTTATAAAAATGCCCAGCCCGACAGCCATCACATAAGTGTTCGAAAAGGTTGTGCTGTACGGGGTATAGAATGTCCAGCCCGTATCGACGCCTCCCTGTAGAAGCGAATAGAGAGTGAGAGCACCGCCCGCCCAGTATAAATAAAGGCTTAAAAGATTAACCCGCGGCAACGCCAGGTCTTTGGCACCGATCATAATAGGCAAAAGAAAATTGCCCAAAACAGCCGGAATCGACGGGATCAAAAAGAAAAAGATCATCAAAATCCCATGCTGCGTAAATAATTTATTATATGTACCCGATTCGACTAGATCGCTGGCCGGCGTCAGAAGCTCCAAACGGATCAATCCGGCGAACAAACCGCCCATCAAAAAGAACGCGGAAACAGATAAAAGATACATAATCGCTATGCGCTTATGATCCTTGGTCAGCAGCCAGGATTTAACCGTGTAGCCGTTTGTCAGGTAATTTACTTTTGGCTCTTCGGAATAGTCCGCTCGCATTACATCCGCATTTTGCATAATTCAAACCACCTATCTGTTTCTGTTCGACGGCTCAGCAGCCCCGGGCGCATTCGGATTGCTTCCCTGTGTATTCGACGCACCGCGGTCAGCTCTTCGAGGCGTCAGACTGTTTGCCGCCGTGCCCGTATTACTCGCTGAATTCGACGACGAGTTCGAGTTTCCCGAAGAATTCGATGAGTTTGACGGCGTGGTTCCCGTCGCTCCACTCAACGATTTAATGTACGCGACGAGTGATACCAATTGTTCTTCAGTTACCTGTCCCTTAAAGGTAGGCATTATCGGCTGAAATCCTTCGACGATCTGCCCGCCCGGATTCAAAATAGAATTGCGTAAATATTCTTCGTCGGCTGTTACGGTCTGGCCGCCGACCAATTCAATTTCCTTATTAAATATGCCTTCGAGTTTTGCTCCGCGCTGATTCGCTCCTCCTGCGTGACACGATGCGCATCCGAGTTTATTTTCAAAAAGATCTCTTCCGGCCTCAACAGGCGTTTGACCTGAAACATTTCCGCTCAGCCAGTTATCAAAATCACGCTGCTCCATTACATAGACAAACCCGCCCATCCCGGAATGATTCAGGCCGCAGTATTCGGCGCAAAAGAGATGATATTTTCCCGGTTTTGTCGCTTCGAACCACAGATACGTGTATCTTCCAGGAACGACGTCGGCCTTTGTGCGAAAAGCCGGAATTGAAAAATCGTGGAGCACGTCTTCGGTCGTCATCGTCAATTTCACTTTGCGCCCGACCGGTACATGAAGCTCGTTTATTTCCCTCTGGCCTGTTTCATGCTGGAGTTTCCACATCCATTGTTTGCCAACGACATAAACTTCCATGCCGTCCTTTGGCAAATTAAACTGATTATAAAACACAATCGCACCACCCAAAAAAATCGTTATCGAAATGACGAAAGGTATGACAGACCACACTGTTTCGAGCATGATCGAGCCGTGCATTTCTTCGGGCGTCGCAAACTTCTCGCGTTCGCGGTATTTGACTCCAAAAAAGAAAACCGCAGCGACAATCGGAATCGTGAACGCGACGCTGACGATTATCAGATAGTAATACAGATAATCAACCTGCCAGGCGAAGGTTGAAGCAGCTTCGGGAAATATTGGTACCCACGAATTCGTTTGCATAATCCTAATCAGTTCAGAGTTTAAGTTCAGAGTTTCGAGTTAAAGAAACGAACCTAACTCGAAACTCGAAACTCTGAACTCGAAACTTTTTTGTTCCTTCGCCAAAAGACAAAACCCATTGCTCCCATTCCTAAAAGTGTTGCGATCGCGGCCAGCCGAACGACGCTTAAAATCGCCAGGCCGTACTTTCCTGTTGCGGGGTCGTAATGGTAGCAATATAGCAAAAGCTGATCGGCCGCACTGCCTACCTTATTTTCGGCCGATTCTATAACACCGAACTTTATGTCCTTTGGCGAATAATCAATTCCGTACAAATATCTTGAAAGTTTCCCTTCGGGCGTCGCTATCATAATTCCGCCTGCATGGGCGAATTGGTTGCTTTTCTCCTCCCATTCGAAGCCGAACCCGGCGGCTTTGGTAGCCGCCTCGATTGACGCCTGGCTCCCCGTCAGAAAATGCCAGCCTTTTTCGGTCCCGGGGCGGCCATAACGTTCCATATAACTTGCCTTCTTGTTTGCGGCCAGGCCGGGTTTTTCATTCTCACGTACGTCAAAGCTGATCGCTACAACGTCGAATTCTTTTCCGGCATTCATCGAGATGCCTTTCAGACTGCCGGTCAAACCGTTTAACACCTCGTTGCAGAGCATCGGACATTCGTAATATACAAATGCAAGTATCACCGGACGGCCTTTATTAAAATACTCGCTTAACCTTACACCTTTGCCGTTTTCGTCCTTAAATTCCGCCTCCAGCGGCAAAGCCGCGCCGAGTTTCTGCTCAATCCCGATCGTTTTCAAAGCATCGGGCAGTCCGCTGCTCGATGTTTGCGTCGGATCATACTTTTTGGGCGAATAGAGCGGAGAATTATAATGCTCGGTTTTCTGCGCCGAAATACTGACCAACGACACCAAAATAAATGCCAAAAGCTTCAGTTTTAGTAATGCTAATTTTGCCGAACCTTGTCTCATAATTCCTTTTGTTCTGAGTTCAAACTTCAGTTTGTTCTTCGTTGAACGGGCTAAAAGCCATCGTGCAAAAGACACGCTGAAGCGTGAATTCAGAACTTTTACCGTCTTTTTTCAGACGCCATCCTTCCGGCGCTGGAATCCGAAATCACCATTCTTGAAGCGTTTGTCTCGTTTTCGGCGTCGATACCCGTTTTTGCCTTTACGGCTTGTGCTAAAAACCTTTCTTTAGCTTCGTCGATCGGCAAAGTAATTACGATTCCGGTCGCCGGATCCTTTTGCCCGTTATCCCATATTTCCTGCCATTGCGAACGGAGCTCCCGATACTCCGCCTGCGGCGTTCCCAACTCCATATTTACCCTGCCGCCTCCGGATTCAACTCCAAATCCCGGAGCGCCCTGCAGACGAGGCTCCGGCGGCAGCCGCTCTATTTCGCTCATCTGCATCGGATTGGCTGCTTCCTGCGTAGCATCTGCATTTTCTGCCAGTACATTCAGCAGCGCCCACATTAAACCGAAAGTGATTACTATCAGGACGAGCAGGCCGATCCCGAAATAAAGAACACCCTTAAGCCCGATCACGTTCTGCTCGTATGGCTTATCAAAATCCACAAACGATTTTTCGTGTTTTGTTTGTCCCATAAACTTAAAAAGTCAAGAGTCTTGAGTCGGGAGTAATGAGTCGGAATTCCTGCTTTCGACTCATGACTCCCGACTCACAACTATTTAATGTCCCTGCCCATGCTCTATTGCCTTTTCCAAAAACGGGTCCATTACGGGAACCAGCGGACGGCTCATCAGCTGGCCAAAGAAATACCAAAGCCATATGCCGCCGACCGCAACCGGTGCAACAAAATCCATCCAGCTAAGTATAAACGCTCCCTGCTCGAAGCCGTGAGTATCGATCCTCGGATTAGGAGCGATCAAATAGAACATATCCACGAGCCGCAAAATAAGTATAAAAACAGCCAGCGTTGCAAGCCTTTTCGCCTTTCGCTTAAAATCCTGCTGCAAAAGTATGAGAAACGGAAAAGCAAAATGGAAAAGCACCAGAATTACCCCGATGTACCCCCACGCCCCGGCCATTCTCGTCAGATACCAACCGGTTTCCTCCGGTATATTTCCCGACCAGATAATTAAAAACTGTGAAAAATTAAAGTACGCCCAGACCATCGTCAGCGCCAGCATCAGTTTGCCCAAATCGTGAAAATGGCGTTTGCCCAGGACACGGTTCATCGGAGCTTTATCCGATAGAAAAGCCAGGATCGTCACCGAAAAACAAAAACAACTAAGTGCCCAGCCTGCGACGAAAAGCAGCCCCCAAATCGTCGAAAACCAATGCGGGTCGAGCATCATCACCCAATCGACGACAGCAAACGTAACGATCAGCGCGTAAAAGACCATCGCCGGCCCGGAAAACGCCGTAGCTCTGCCGAGGAATTTCTCCGCGTCCTCGTAATTGTCGGTTCTGTCCTGTTGAGCCGACCATTTGTTGAGCAGGTAAACTATCACGCCGAAAATTACAAAATAAATAGCAGATCGTAAAATCCAGCTTTCCTGCGTCATAAACCAGCCGCGATGTTGGACCGTATAATCGGTTGGCGGAAGATGTGTCCACTCATATAAGGACGTCAACCCGATTGCCAGCGGAAGAAACAGCAGGACAACCACCGGAAGCGTTCTCGAGCCTGCTTCAACAGTTCTGCGAATCACCACGCCCCACGCACCGCCCGTAAGATATTGAAGCATAAGCACCCCGATACTGCCGATAGCGATGCCGCCCCAGAAAATAAAGCCCAAAAGCCAGGAACGTAAGGCCTGCTCTGGGTTGAAATAGAGTCCGACAGCCCATACGATCAGGGCTATTCCGCCAATACCGAGCGCAAGCGTCCGAAGTCGGGAAATCTCCGCTGGTGCTTGAAAATTACCGGAATCCGCCATTACCTGGCACCTCCCGAGGTATTCGAATTCGACGTGCCGACCGGCGGCATCGTATTCGCGGCTGTATTTGCATTCATCGCTGTTGTTCCACTCGGATTCTGGCTAATCTGCAATGTTCGGATATAAGCAACGACAGCCCACCGGTCAACCGCTGACAATTTATCCGCATAGCTGTTCATTTTTCCCCACCCGTTTGTCATAACATCGAAAAAATGGCCGACCGGAGCATTGCGCAGGCGGTCGTCGTGATATGTCGGCGGCTGCGGAAAACCGCGCCGCACGATCATCCCGTCGCCGTTTCCGACCGGGCCGTGGCAGACGATGCAGTAAATGTTATAGCGATCCTGGCCGCGATTCACTAACTCCATTGTTACTGGAACCGGAAACTCGTCTATATCGTTCGGGAAGCTTGAAACAAGCGTATTACCTGTCGCATCCGTGGCCGTTTCGACCTGCAAATTTGCATTAGGATTATCGATCTTTCCGGTATGCAAAGCCTTATTTTCCTTCAGATGCCCGCGGGCAACAGTGCCTTCGGGAATATTACGCGACGCCCTATTATCGCTAAAAAACTCGCTTTTTTCGTAGGCGTCATAGCGGGGTTGATCCTGCATGTCGGAGCGGACGCCGCAGCCGATGAAAAGTAGGCAGAAGGCAGAAGGCAGAAGGCAAAATAATGCTCGTCTTCCGGCTCTCGACTCTCGACTCTCGACTCTCGACTTACTCATCGACATCAAAAACCTCCTGCGGGCCCAGGCTCACCATAAAACTTTTCACACCGTCGTACTCGAACTTCGGATCAGTTCCCTCAATTATCAAAAAGAATTTTTCGCGCGTCGCCAAAGCAAAACGCGGGACATTAAAAGCCGGGTGATATGGCCGCGGCAGGCCGTTCAGAAATAGCATTCCGAAAACGGCGGTAAATCCGGCAAACAGGATCGTCAGCTCGAACGCGGGAGGAACCATCGATGGAAAGCTAAGATACGGCCGCCCTCCTACATTTAAAGGATAATCGATGTAATGAACGAAGACCTGTAATCCTATACCCGTTATGAAACCTGCGATACCGCCAAAGAAGACCATGATCGGTAAAATGCTGCGCTTAATACCAAGTGCTTCGTCGATCTCATGAAGCGGAAAAGGCGAAAAGGCGTCGGTTTTTGTATAGCCCGCGTCACGCGTTTTGCGCGCCGCGTCGACCAGCTCAGTCGCCGTGTCGAATTCCGCCATCACTCCATAGAGATTCTTTTCCATAACTACAGGCTCTATCTTGTTCCTCTTGTTCTGTGGTTAAATCTTATCTCCTGATCTGTTTAACTTCGGAAACCCACCCGCTCACGCAGGCGGTACTGACAAGCGATGCCCGATCTACGGCAAATCCACTTTTGGATTTGGCGGATCGGTTTTATCATACGTATATTCTACCTCAAGCACATT
The DNA here is from genome assembly GCA_013695195.1 of Blastocatellia bacterium. Classification (GTDB taxonomy): domain Bacteria; phylum Acidobacteriota; class Blastocatellia; order Pyrinomonadales; family Pyrinomonadaceae; genus OLB17. Next base: position 6,012 of record JACDAY010000335.1, read on the forward strand.
TTCCTCAAAATCCTGCTGATGCCCGTGAACATTTGCTTCAGGTAAAAGTGTTCGCACTTCGAAGATCGAAATGACCGGCAAAAATCTGACAAACAGGAACACAAGCGAAAAGAACATGCCGAGCGTACCGACAAACAACGAAATATCCCAAAAAGTGGGTGAATACATCGCCCACGATGAAGGCAGAAAATCCCGATTTAAACTCGTAACGACGATCACAAAACGCTCCAGCCACATTCCCAGGCTGACAATCAGCGAGATGATAAACAGCCAGAACGGGCTTTCGCGAAAACGCTTGAACCAGAGAAATTGTATCGATACTCCGTTGCAAAAGATCAGGAACCAGTAGAACATCCAATACGGGCCGTTCCATATCCGGTTCTTTACCATGAACCATTCGTATTCACTGGCGCTGTACCAGCCGAAATAGGCTTCCATCGCGTAGCCGTACACCACGATCAAACCGGTCGCCAGCATTATTTTACCCATGTAAATAAGGTGCGTATCGGTGATGAAATCCTTCATGTTGTACCAGGCGCGAAGCGGGATACAGAGAATCAGCACCATCGCAAACCCGGCAAATATTGCCCCGGCTACGAAATACGGCGGGAAAATGGTGGCGTGCCAGCCCGGAATCTGCGACACGGCGAAGTCCAAACTAACGATCGAGTGAACCGAAAGCACCAGCGGCGTCGAAATCCCGGCCAAAATGAGATACGCGATCTCATACCTGTGCCAATGACGGGCAGAGCCGCGCCAGCCCCAGGAAAGAATGGCGTAGATAAACTTAAAATACTTGTTCTTTGCACGGTCGCGCAATGTTGCGAGATCTGGAATCAAACCTACATACCAAAACAAAAGCGAGATCGTCGCATAAGTCGAAACCGCAAAAACATCCCAAATCAGAGGCGACCGGAACTGCGGCCATATGCCCATTGTATTCGGGTAAGGAAAAAGCCAATATGCAGCCAGCCACGGACGCCCTGTGTGGAGCACCGGAAATATAGCTGCGCAGGCCACGGCAAAGAGCGTCATCGCCTCAGCAAAACGGTTGATCGATGTCCGCCATTTTTGATTTAAAAGTAAAAGAATCGCCGAGATCAATGTTCCGGCATGGCCGATACCGATCCACCAGACAAAATTTATGATCGGAAACGCCCATCCGACCGGTTGATTTGTTCCAAAAATCCCAATTCCCTTCACGAGAAGATAAGAGGACGAGATAAGAAGCAGTTGGGCAACCATAAACGCGATCCCAAAACCGATGAACCAAAAGAAAGGCGTCTTTTTCTTCAGAGCCAAGTCACCGATCTTGTCGGAAACAGTGCCGAACGAATGATCGCCCTCCACCATCGGCGGATAAACCCGGTCTTGTATCTCTTTTAGGTCCTGCATATCGTCCTGAGTTCCGAGTTCGGAGTTCGGAGTTTCGAGTTTCGAGTAAAAGGTTTACTTGGAACTCGGAACTGTTTTAATGGCCTTCGCCGCCGGTTTCCGTTTCGCTGCCGTGAGCCGCCTCCGCGCCGTGAGCCTTTGGAACTTTCAGCGGCTTATAATCAGGCATTTCTCTATTCTGATTTTTCAATCCAGCCAGATATGTCGTTCGCGGCTGGGTATTCAGCTCGTTGAGAAGATTATAGTCACGCTCATCCTTTTTGCTTGCCGCGACCTTGCTCGCGGGATCGTTCAAATCGCCGAAAATAATCGCATTCGTCGGGCAAACCGATTGGCAGGCGGTTACGACCTCGCCGTCGCGGATGTCGCGGCCGTCCTTTTCAGCTTCTATGCGGGCGGCAGAAATACGCTGTGTGCAGTACGTACACTTTTCCATCACGCCGCGGCTGCGAACCGAAACTTCCGGGTTACGCATCAATTTATACTGAGGCGTGTCCCAATCCTGATATAAGAGAAAATTAAATCGTCTCACCTTATAAGGGCAGTTGTTCGAGCAATACCGCGTGCCGACGCAGCGGTTATAAACCATGTCGTTCAAGCCTTCAGCGCTGTGAACGGTCGCCGTTACAGGGCAAACGACTTCGCACGGCGCCAGTTCGCACTGCTGGCACAGGACGGGCTGGAAATGCGGGCCTTCGGGATTATTTAAATCATCACCGCCGTAATATGTATCGATTCGCATCCAATGCATTTCACGGCTCCGCTCGACCTGTTCCTTGCCTACAACCGGAATGTTGTTTTCCGCCTGGCAGGCAATAACACAGGCGTTGCAACCGACACAGGAATTCAGATCGACCGTCATTCCCCATTTGTTGCCGTTGTATTCATAACGCGGATACATAGACTTAGGGTACATGTCTTCCTGCTCCGCCATCTTGGGATTTTTTTGAAAAACATCCGCTTCAAAAACACGAAGAAGATCGCGGCCTTCCATATTGAAATGGATCTGAGTCGAAACAATATTTGCTTTAATTCCAGTCGCAGTGATATTTCCCGTTCCGAAGCTCATCGCATCCGATCGCATTACGTCAAAGGCGTTGTAACCCAAATCCGTTCCGACCTTTCCCGCCCGCGTTCGGCCGTAGCCCATGAAAATAGTTATGACGTCATCGGGCTGTCCGGGCGATATCCAAACCGGAACCGGTTTTTGAATATCCGCCCCGAGATATGTCAGCGTTACGGCATCTGCCGACATATTATTGCCCCTGGTATTTATAAATGACGTGCCGCGCTCACCGCCCGAGATTTCCTTCGGGTCGTTTCCGACGTTAAGCTTCAGCCGCTCCGCCGTGTACGGGCTGATAAGTGCAATGTTTTCCCAGGTAACTTTTGTAAGCGGTTTCGGCAGCTCCTGGAGCCAGCCATTATTCGCAAATCGACCGTCGTAAACACACGGATCAGGCAAAATAACGATCTCGATCTTGCCTCCGGCAGCCGTCGTCCGATTTACCTCGGGCTGCGACAAAAAGCCCGCATTAGCCGAAAGTGACCTGGTCGGCAAAGACGTACCCGAAATTACGCCGTCATGGAGAGCCTTTCGCCAAAGGTCTTCAAACGTTCTTGCCGCGCCGCCTGTTTGAGCCGGAGCCGGACCGGTCGGTGGCGCGCCGCCTGCCGCAGTCGTCCGGGCCGCCGGCGTTGAAACAGCCGAGTTTGCCGCGACGTTAGCGCCCGGCTGAGGCGATTGGGCAGCGCTTGAATTCGCGTTCGCTGCCGGAGGAGTCGGACTCGCCGCCGTAGGCGATGCTGCCGATATATTCTGTGATTGCCAAAAGGATTTTACAATGTCGAGATCGCTTTGTTCGTAATTTTCACGGAAGAAAAGCTGCACCAATTCGTGTTGGCTTTTACCGCCATAGAGCGGCTCGATAAGCGGCTGAACAATAGATGCGGTTCCGTCATAGGCCCGCGTGTCGCTCCATGTTTCCAGATAATGTTTCCCGGCAACGTGCCAGTGGCAAAGCTCGGCTGTTTCATCAACATAAAGTCCGAGATGAACACGAAGCGGGATTTTATCCATCCGCTCTCTGCTCAGCCGCAAATCGATCGGAGTGTTATAAACCGGGTTCCCGCCCAGAATCACAAGCATTCTGACACGCCCGCCATCAATGTCGGTTATAAGCTCTCGTAATTGTTCAACCTGCGTCTTCTCGGAAGGCGTTAGGGGATCAGAATACACGACAGTCTGCCCGACACTTCCGAGCGCGGCATTCATCGCCTGAGCAAGCGCATGGACCGCAGGCGGCTGATTGTCACCTGCGACGACGAGTGTCCGGCCTCTGTGCTCGAGCAGATCCTTTGCCAGGGCAGCAATCCACTCAGCGTTTTCAGAGTAGGTGGAACTCGATCCCGCAACGCCGAGCGCGGCCGCGACGGCTTTTGCGATTTCAAACATCTGGCTGGGCTTAACAGCTAACCGGTGATCGGCTTTCGCCCCGGTGATAGTCATCGTCGTCTCGATAACATAAAGCCGGCTCATATCCTTTTTCTCTTCGGATAGAGCACGTGCCTTTGCTGCGTCATTTATATAGCGGACATTAAAGCCCGAGAAAATATCGGCATCGAGGGAAAGAATTCTATCCGCCTGCTCAAATCTGTAAATCGTATTGGCGGGCGAGCCGAATGCGAGCCTTGCACCGGCAATCGCGTTGTCGTTATTTACCGGCTCATATTGATACCACCTGGCATTTGGAAGCTCGGAAGCGATCTGCGTGAACTGCGCCTGTAAAGTAGGCGAAATTACGGTTTCGGTCAAAAATCTTATTCCTGCGCCTCCGTCGGCACGATTTTCATCAACCGCGGAACGAAGTGCTGTGATGAAACGCTGCCACGTTGACGGGCTGCCGCGGTACAGGATTTCTTGAGACCGGTCGGGATCGTACATGTCAAGCAGCGACCCTTGCGCCAGAACATCCGTCGCTCCCAAGCTTCCCGGATGTGTCGGATTTCCCTCGATCTTAACCGGCCGGCCGTCGTATGATTTTGCCAAAAGCCCGGTTGCGATTCCGCCGAGCGACATTGCCGTCGCGAAAAATAAAGGCTTGCCCGGAAGCATATCTTCGGGAGTGTTGACATACGGCACTATCTTTTCCGCCGGCTGAATGACGCAGCCGCTCAAGCCTGCAAAGGCGAGCGAAGCACCCATGAACTTTATAAAGTTGCGGCGGCTGAGACTGTCGTTCCATTCTTCCGCGTGAATCGGATACTCACGCTTTACGAACTCTTCGAATTCCGGAGCGTCGACGAATTCTTCAACACTTCGCCAGTAATCCTTTCCGTTCTCGGAAAGGATCCGCTCACGCATCAATGCAAAGTTTTGTTTACTTTCGGAGCTGGGCATTATTTTTTATCGTGCCGCCGGCTTCCAGCCGGCGATTCATCAAGGGCTGGAAGCCCTCGGGACAGCCGCCAAGATGGCGGCGTTACATTATCTATGACATGTCGAACAACTCGTCAAAATCTCTGCCTGACGGATCTTATAATTATCGTATAAAACCTTACGTTCTTCGGCGTTCAGATCGCCGTCCTGCCACTGCATATTATAAATTTCAGTTTTTGGCCTTATAAATTTTTCAGGTTCGCGGTGGCAGGCGAGACACCATTCCATCTGCAGCGTATTCTCCTGATAAACAGCAGGCATGTTGTCGATTTGGCCATGACAAGTGGAACAACCAACGCCTTTTGCAACATGTATGCTGTGATTGAAATAGGCATACTCGGGCAGATCGTGCACACGTTCCCATTCGATCGGCTTATTTTCCCTAAAGCTCTCGCGTACCGGTTCGAGATACGGGCTGTCCGCCCATATCTGACTGTGGCAATTCATGCAGGTTTGCGTAGAAGGCATTCCGGCGGATGCCGTCGTTTCTACTGTTGAGTGACAGTAACGACAGTCGATGCCGTCATCTCCTGCGTGGTGTTTGTGGCTGAACTGTACGGGCTGCTGCCTCTCAAGATATCGGCCTGTCAGATACGACGAGCGGGCGACTTGTGTATAAACGAAAAAAGCAGTTCCGGCCAGAATTGCGGCCATTACCATCGATATCCTGGCGATGTTGTTTGCACTTTTGTGAAAAAATTGTGCCATTTTCGAAGTCTTTTCCGCACTTATAGATGTGCAAAAAAATTAGAGTTCGCCGATTCTCAGATTTACACTCGAAACCTAAGCCTTAGCCATGCAAGCTGATTGTTGAAAATATATCTGCCGTAAAACTTTTTACAATTCTACTAAATCCACTAGAATCCGCAAATTGCACTTTAAAAAATAAATTTTATACAAAGTTTGTGCAACTTTTCACTAAATTAGTTTGGCTGATAACACAAATTACTGATTAAGGATTTCGTAATTCAGTTGTCGTTCGCCAGGAGTGCAGCTCCGATTGCGGCGGCATTTTCGCCGAGCTCGCCTGCGGCTATATCGGTATTTTCGAAAGACGGCCCGAATGACAGTTCTTTTGCACGGCTTATAACCGAATCCAGAACAAGGTGCTTTGCCTGCATTATCTCGCCGCCGATCACGATTTTCTCAATGTTTAACAGATTTATAACACTGGCGATGGCGGTTCCGACATATTCACCGGTGCGTTCGAGCATCATCTGGGCAAAATCGTCTTCACTTTCTGCTGCGGTGACTATGTCGGAAATTTTGATCCGCTGTTCGTCAAACCGGTTCAGAGATGAGGTGTTGTCCTGATGAAACCGGCTGCGCGTCCGGCGCACGATGTTAGCCGACGATGCAACATCTTCGAGTCTCATTCCGTCGGAGTTTATCGGAACATATCCGAATTCGCCCGCGAATCCGGCCGATCCGCGCCAGATTTTTCCGTCGAAAATAAATGCTCCGCCGACGCCCGTTCCCAGCGTCGCATAAAACATATTTGTGCAGCCGCGTCCGGCGCCGAATTTAAATTCACCGTACCCCGCCGCATTCGCATCATTTTCGATAAGAGTTTTGAGGCCCGTTTCATCCTGCAGTTCGCGGGTCAGATCAGTCTGTGAATGTTCGGGAATGTGAGTCGAAAAAGCAACTTTGTGGGTTTCCCGGTGAATAAGTCCCGGAACGGCGACGCCTATTTTCTCGAAATTGCCGAATCTGTTTTTTAGCTCGTTGATAAATCCTATAAGCTGCGGAATCGTCCGCTGGGCCGGGTCAAAAGCAGCCCTGTGCACGCCCGCTATCGCGCCCTTTACATCGATGCAGACAGCATTTAATGTCGAAAACGAAGCCTCGACGCCAACAAATTTTCCCGCCAGACCTTGAATTTCCGCCATCTTTAATACCTTATTGTAAAAAATCTTCCGTAAACTAACGCGATTTTAGACACTGGCTATTGAAGTGTCAAACGGCTTTTTTAAGATAATCTGCCCCAGGGAACTCTTGAATAGTTTGACTGGATTGCAGTTGAAAGCTACTCTTTGAAAAGTCTTTTAGGGTTTGGAGATCCCGTTGTTTTTTATGGATCATCTTTCACAAATAATCGAACAGTACGGAATTTATGCCGTTTTCTTCCTTTGTACCGTTGAGGGCGATATTACGCTTTTGATTTCCGGGGCTATGGCTCACAGCAGTTTTTTCGGCCAATACAGCTTTTTTAAGTTATTTATTGCCGGGACTTTGGGCGGCATGGCCGGCGATCTGGTCGCTTTTGCCGTCGGACGGACGTTTCATGAAAATGCAAAAGATTACCGCTTCTATCAAATGGCGCAACCGCGGATTGAACGTCTTATCGATAAATTCGGAGGTTTCGCTTTAATTATTTCCAAGTACATATACGGCATCAGGGCCGCGATGTGTGTTTTTTATGGTATCGGAAAAATGCCGTTTTTGCGTTTTCTCGTTTTAGATGCTATCAGCTGTGCGGTTTGGGCTTTACTTTTGGCCGGCACGGGATATTTTTTCAGCGGCGCAATAACATCGATCATCGGCGATTTTAAGCAAATCGGCATCGCGCTCTTCTTTCTTATTCTTGTGGCAGTAATTGTTATTTACGCGGTGGAACGATTCTGGCTGTCGGAAAAAGTGGAGGAAGCAAATCCGGAGACGCTTCAAAAAATAGAACAAAAGCTTCACGCAGTCGAAGAAGTTGCTCAGGAAAAACTGCACGATCTCGGCGAACGGCTGCATCTTACGCGAGAGCCGAACCGCGATATAAAAGAATCTGAGAAGAAAGTGACTGCAAAAGAAAGCTCGAAGGCCGCAAAAAAATAGCGGCTGTTTAGGTTATTGATGAAGATAAGTTAATATATCAAGTCCTCTTTAAGAGGCTGTATACTGTGTTGACATTATAAATCCAGCTCCGTAGGAGCATGCTGTTTGTAGCCGGCCGGTAGGTAATGGCCTTGAGTTCCATAGGAACGGCCTATTTTTGGCCCTTCCTATGGAACTCAACTGTTTTGCTAATAAATTTAACTACAAACATGTCGTTGCTAACGAACCTAGGATTAAAATTACTTACACAAACAGAATCCGATTCATAAATAATCCGAGGGAATTTTAAAAACGTGATAATCGAATCGTCCGCTCCAACGCGAGTTGATCTCGCCGGTGGAACAATTGACATACCGCCTCTTTTTTTGTTTCACGAAGGCGCCGCGACGGTAAATTTCGCCGTCAGCCTGTTGGCAAAATGCCGTATCGAAACCCGGGACGATAATCGGATAATACTGGAATCGGTGGAC
>JACDAY010000350.1 GCA_013695195.1 Blastocatellia bacterium
TTGGGTTGCACGGGAGCGAAACTGACGACTTCTATTTTACAGGAAATGAAAAGGCGAAACGCTCGTTACGGAATGGTAACGATGTGCGTCGGCGGCGGAATGGGAGCCGCTGGAATTTTTGAAAGAATTGATTGAGGAGCAGAACTATGGATGCACAAATGGAAAAAGATTATATGAAGGGTGGGGCGTTTCTGATCGAAGATCGAGGAACCGCCGATATTTTTACACCCGAGGACTTCACCGAAGAGCAGAAGATGATCGGCGAGACGACGCGGGAATTTGTCGATAACGAAGTGCATCCGCAGCTTCCGGCAATGGAACAGCATGATTGGGAGCTTGCCCGGTCGTTGGTTGCAAAAGGCGGCGAGCTTGGGCTTTTGGGTGCGAATATTCCCGAAGAATACGGAGGCCTCGCACTCGATCAGGTTTCCGGCGTGGTGATCGCGGAAATGATGGGACGCGCCGGTGGGTTCGGTACAACCTTCGGTGCGCAAACTTCTATAGGCTTGCTGCCGATCCTTTATTTCGGATCGGAGGAACTAAAACAAAAGTGGATTCCGCCGATCGTTGCGGGGGAAAAGGTTACGGCCTATTGTTTGTCCGAAGCGGGCTCGGGCTCGGACGCTTTGGGGGCGAAGACAAATGCGAAATTGAGCGAAGACGGCACATATTACACGCTTAACGGCGAGAAGATGTGGATATCGAATGGCGGTTTTGCCGACGTTTTCATAGTTTTCGCAAAGGTTGACGGCGAGAAGGCAAAGTTCTCAGCATTCGTCGTCGAACGCAGCGAAAACTGCCGACCCGGCAACGAAGAGCATAAAATGGGGATCAAATCGTCTTCGACCACACCGCTTATTTTGTCGGATGCAAAAGTGCCGGTCGGCAATCTGATCGGCAATGTCGGCGACGGTGCGAAGATAGCATTTAATATTTTAAATGTCGGTAGATTTAAGCTCGGAGCATCCGTGACGGGCGGAGCAAAGCTGGCGGTTCACGAGGCGATTCGCTACGCCAATGAACGTCATCAATTCAACAAGCCGATTTCGAGCTTCGGCGCGATCAAGCACAAATTGGCCGAGATGGCGATCCGCACGTGGGTGGCGGAATCGATCACATACCGGACGGTCGGGATGATCGACGCTCTGATCGGCGACGGCGCGAGCAGTGAAAAGAAATTGCAGTCGATAGAGGAATACGCGGTCGAGAGTTCTATTAACAAAGTCGCGTGTTCCGAAGCGCTCGATTATGTTGTCGATGAAATGGTGCAGATCTATGGCGGTTACGGTTATTCGGCGGATTATCCGGCGGAAAAGGCATATCGCGATTCACGAATTAACCGCATTTTCGAAGGCACGAACGAGATCAATCGCCTGCTTATTCCCGGTCAACTGATGAAGCGTGCAATAAAGGGCAGGCTCGGGCTGCTGCAAGCTGGAAAGGCTTTGCAGGATGAGATTTTAAATCCGCAAATGTCGTTTGACGAGGACGACGGTTTGCTCGCGGCTGAGACCAAACTTGCGAAAAATGCTAAGAAAATCGCGCTAATGGTAATCGGAACTGCTGCGCAGAAATATATGATGGAACTGCAAAACCAGCAGGAGATTTTGCTTAACGCGGCGGATATTATAATGGATGCGTATCAGATGGAAACGGCTATCTTGAGAGCGACGAAAATTGCCGAAAAGAAGGGGGAAGAAGCCGCAGCCCGTCACATCGATATGGCCGGAGTATATTGCAACGATGCGATTCAGCGTATTGAATCGAGGGCGAAAAACACGATCGCCGCGATGACCGAAGGCGACGAAACCCGTACGCTTTTGGCCGCGCTGAAACGCTTTACCAAAAACAATTCGCCGATAAACACGATCGCCGCGCGTCAGCGCATCGCGGATACATTGATCCAGGCGAACAAATACGTCTTTTGATTTTGAATTCTAGAATTAGATTTTGGATCAGTCCGGAGCGAGTGTTTCGGGCTGTTTTATTTTCTAAAGAGCAAAATTAAGAGTGTTTAATTCGGCACGGCCTTGTTCGATGCGATAGAATTCTTGTATGGAACAAGCAACCACACTTGGTGAACTGCGAACAAGCGGATACGCGGTGCGTTCTGTAAAGGATGAGATGCGCTCCAATTTGATCGGGAAATTAAGGTCTGGCGAAAAGTTATTTCCTGGCATTTTGGGATATGAGGAAACGGTAATTCCACAGCTCGTGAATGCGGTTTTGGCGAAGCACAATTTTATTCTTTTGGGTCTTCGCGGACAGGCAAAGAGCCGAATTATAAGGCAGCTGACGGAGCTTCTCGACGCCGAGATTCCGATTATTGTCGGTTCCGAGATAAATGACAATCCGTTTGCTCCGCTCAGCGCCTTTGGCAGACAGCAGATCGAGATTCATGGAGACGAAACGAAGATTGATTGGGTCAGTCGAGAAAATCGCTTTGTCGAGAAGCTCGCCACGCCGGACGTAACGATTGCCGACATCATCGGCGACGTCGATCCGATCAAGGCCGCGAAAGGCGGACATCTTCTTTCGGACGAGTTGACGATTCATTTCGGTCTGCTGCCGAGAGCGAACCGCGGCATTTTTGCGATCAACGAGCTTCCCGATCTGGCCGGGAAAATACAGGTCGGCCTTTTTAATATAATGC
>JACDAY010000348.1 GCA_013695195.1 Blastocatellia bacterium
ACTTCAGCTACGGCCTTTTCGATGCCGCGTTTGAGGGCCATCGGGTTTGCACCGGCGGCAACCGTACGGACACCTTCTTTAAAAATTGCCTGAGCCAAAACGGTCGCGGTCGTCGTGCCGTCACCAGCGACATCGCTGGTTTTGGATGCGACTTCGCGGACCATCTGTGCGCCCATATTTTCGAGCGAGTCTTTTAATTCGATTTCTTTAGCAACGGTTACGCCGTCTTTCGTGATCGTCGGCGAGCCGAATTTCTTGTCGATAACGACGTTTCTGCCCTTCGGCCCGAGTGTAACTTTCACCGCGTCCGCGAGCTGATTAACACCGCGCAAAATAGCGGATCGTGATTCTTCACCATGCACAACTTGTTTAGCCATAATATTTTATTAATCTCCTTTTTGTTTTGAGTTCAAACTTTAGTTTGTTCGTTTAAATTAGTAAGACACGCTGAAGCCTGAACTCAGAACTAGTTAGCGTTTGCTCCTGCTCTTGAGATGATGCCGAGGATCTCGTCTTCGCGCATGATCAATAATTCTTCGCCATCGAGCTTGATTTCCGAACCGCTGTATTTGCCGAACAGAATGCGGTCGCCGGCCTTGACGTCGAGCGCCTGACGCGTGCCGTCTTCCTTATATTTTCCTTCGCCAGCTGCGATAACTTCGCCTTCCTGCGGCTTTTCCTTTGCCGAGTCGGGAATGAAAAGCCCGCCCGCCGTCTGATTATTTGTGTCTTCGATCCGGCGTATAATTACGCGGTCGTGTAATGGTTTAATGTTTGTAGCCATAACAGTTTGCTCCTTTGATTTTATCTATTTATTTAAAATGATGTCCAAAGCTATTCATATATAAACGTAACTCTGGCACTCATAGCTTGTGAGTGCTAGTATAAAAAACAACGTTTAAATTGTCAAGTGTGTAATAGAAAATTTAGAAAATCTGATGATAGTATTATCAAGTTTGTGAATATCTCCGAAATTAATATATACCCGATCAAGTCTTTAGCAGGAATTTCGCTGGATAAATCAGCAGTCGAAGAACGCGGATTGGCGTTCGACCGCCGGTGGATGCTTGTCAACGAACAAAATCAATTTTTGACGCAGCGGGAGTTTCCGGTAATGTCGACGATCAAAATTTCTTTGGTTAACAAGTCTCTGGTTGCGGATTCGGGAAGCTCTTCGGTAGATATTCCATATGTTCCTGATTCGCTTGAAACGGCTAATGTAAAAATCTGGAGCAGCAGCGTAAAAGCGAAAGTCTACAACGGACGGACGAATACGTGGTTTTCCGAGATTCTGAAGGCCGGTTGCAAACTGGTCCTGATGCCGGAGGAAACCAAAAGAAAGGTCAATCCCTTTTACGCGGTGCGTAAATTTAAGGATATTGTGAGCTTTGCGGATGGATATCCTTTTATGTTAATTGCGAGATCTTCGCTCGACGATTTGAATTCCCGGTTGAAGAGTCCGCTCCCGATGAACCGTTTCCGGCCTAATTTCGTCGTTGACGAGTCGGCGGCGTTTGCCGAGGATACATGGAAACTCGTGAAGATCGGCGATACGGTTTTCCATGTGGTAAAGCCATGCGAGCGCTGCGTAATAACGACAGTTGCTCAGGAAGTAGGTGAAAAGGCAGGAAACGAGCCGCTAAAAACACTCGCGACCTATCGGACGAAAAATGGAAAGGTGCTGTTTGGACAAAATCTAATCGCCGAAAAAGCCGGCGGATCTATCAGGATTGGGGACAAAGTCGAAGTATTGGATTAACGGCCTTTTTTCATAACTAAACGTTTTACAGATTTTTCCGAGGCACGATAACCTGCTACGCGTTTCGACAGCGTGTTGCGGTGGATGCCTAGAGCGGCGGCGGTATTCGAAACGTGATCCGAATGCCGCTCGAGGGCCTTTTGAATGTATAGCTTTTCAAATTCCGTGATCGCCTCATCAAGCAAAATGCGCCCGTCAAGCATCTCGTTGATTATGATCTCCATTTGATCGCGCAGCATCATAACTTGTGGTCGGTTGTCAGTAGTCAGTTGTCAGTGAACAAAGCAATTTTAGAATTCAAAGTTCGAGATGAACTAAAAATGTATTTCCCAATCCGCACTCACAGTTCGTTGCCAGTCAATAGTTTAAAAGCCATCAGGTATCGCTCGGTTGTAGCATCTGCGACTTCTTGGGGCAATGTGGGCGCGGGCGGCTGCTTGTTCCAATCGAGAGTTTCCAAGTACTCGCGCACGAACTGTTTATCGAACGAAGCCTGGGCTTTTCCGGGCGAATAACTTTCCGCCCAAAACCTAGAGGAATCAGGCGTCAAGACTTCATCGACCAACAAAATATTACCGGTGTTGTCCAAACCGAATTCGAATTTTGTGTCTGCGATAATGATCCCACGCGTGAGCGCATATTCGCTGGCTTCTTTATAGATCGCGAGGCTCAACGACTTCAATTTTGCCACCGTCTCCGTGCCTGTAATCTTTGCAAATTCGAGCTCCGTTATATTCTCGTCGTGTCCGGACGCGGCCTTGGTCGCGGGCGTGAAGATCGGTTCCGGGAGTTTGTCGGCTTGTTTCAGCCCCAAAGG
>JACDAY010000001.1 GCA_013695195.1 Blastocatellia bacterium
GTCAAAACCCGCACTTGCGGCCGCCTGGGCGATTCCATTGCCCATCGTTCCCGCTCCTATAACACCAATAATTTCGGCCATAAGTTCTAATATTCGAACATATTAATTCGGAATAGCTGATAACTGATAAGTGATAGCTGATAATTCAAGAACTCGTGATTATCAATTATCAGCTATCAGCTTTCAGTTATTTCGAAGGTAAAGCTTGAATCTAAAATCTCTCGACAGCCATGGCAACGGAATTTCCCCCGCCAAGACACAGGCCGGCAACGCCGCGTTTCGCGCCGCGTCTCTTCATTTCGTAAAGCAGTGTTGTCAAAACTCTGCCGCCGGAATTTCCTATCGCATGTCCCATAGCAACGGCGCCTCCGTTGACATTTACGAAATCCTGATTGATTCCGAGTTCCTTCATAACGCCGAGCGCCTGTACGGAAAATGCTTCGTTCAGCTCAAAAAGCTCTACGTCTTCGAGTTCCCAGCCGGCTTTTTTTACCGCCCGGCGAACGCCTTCAACCGGTGCGAGCATAATATATTTCGGCTCGATGCCGGAAACAGCATACGAAACGATGCGGGCTAACGGTTCAACATCAAGTTCAGCGGCTTTTTCGGTGGACGTAACGACCAATGCGGACGCACCGTCATTTACGCCCGGTGCATTTCCTGCCGTTACGGTTCCGCCGTCTTTTTTAAATGCCGGCTTTAACTTACCCAACGTTTCAACTGTCGTATCGGAGCGAACGGGCTCGTCATAATCCAAAATAATCGAGTCGCCCTTTTTCTGCGGGATCTCAATTGGGATAATTTCGTCTTTAAAATATCCGGCTTGCTGCGCTTCGTACGCTTTGCGATGAGAATTATATGCAAAATCGTCTTGCGTTTCGCGAGTGATCTGATGTTTTTCCGCTACCACCTCGCCTGTGTTTCCCATATGCCAGTTTTCAAACGGGCACCACAAACCATCGTGGATCAACAAGTCGAGCGTCGTTCCGTTGCCCAGGCGATAGCCATCGCGAGCCTGCGGTAGTGCGTAAGGAATATTAGACATCGATTCCATGCCGCCTGCTACGACAAAATCCGCATCGCCCAACTGCACGGATTGTGAGGCCAGCGCAACCGCCCGCAGCCCGGAGCCGCAAACCATATTTACCGTCAAAGCCGAAACTTCCGGCGGAAGTCCCGCTTTAAGAGCCGCTTGTCTTGCCGGAGCTTGGCCGATGCCCGCCTGTACAACGCAGCCCATAATCACCTCATCGACGAGCGCGGGATCAACGCCGGCACGCTTTATCGCTTCCCTGATAACAATTGCGCCTAGTTCAGGTGCAGTGAAATCTTTCAGAGCGCCCTGAAACTTCCCTGTCGGCGTTCTCGCCGCACTTATAATTACTGCCTCTTTTCGGTCAGACATGTTGCTTGTTCCTTATGAGAAATAAAACTAACTAACGGCAAACGAGTATTTTCTCATTATTTGGCGGTTTCGCGCAATTCGGCGGCAAAAAGTTACCCTTGGCCTATATCTTCATTCCAAACCTCAGGATTATCCCGGATATACGATCCGAGCATTTCGATGCACTCGTTCGATTCCATATCGATTACTTTGATACCGTTTTCTTTGAGCCACGTGACGCCGCCGTGAAAATTAATTGATTCGCCAATAATTACCGTGCCGATATTGAATTGCCGAACGAGCCCGCTGCAGTACCAGCATGGAGCCAAGGTCGTGACCATGATTGTGTTGCGATAGCTTCGCTGTCTGCCCGATTTCCGAAACGCATCGGTCTCGCCGTGAATTGACGGGTCATCTTCCTGAACTCTCCGATTGTGTCCCCGGCCGAGAAGCTTACCCTCACCGTCAAACAACGCGGCACCGATCGGAATGCCGCCTTCCGCCAAACCGATTTTGGCTTCTTCAATTGCGAAATCGAGCATCGCTTCAAAATTCAACTTGTCGTTCACTGTTTTTTTTACCTCGCAGCAATTTTAAAACACATATGCTTTACGCATATCAGGTTTGATTGCGAACACCATGAAATCCTATCATTAATGTTATCGGAGAAGTCTTATGTCACAAAATTTTCAGCCGGGCGATTTTTTGATATTCCAAATCGAAAGTGGTTACGGACTGCTCCGGGTTTTGGCAGTAGAAGAAACTGCAAACGATAAAATTTGGCATCTCGCAGCATATGAAGATCTATTTCTCGATGTGGAAACAGCAGATGCGGCGCTCGAAGATTCTTTCAATCTCTCAATAAGTCATCCGCACATGGCTCTGACAAACCGTGCATTTGAAAGCACCCAGGTTGCGCGTATGAAGAACGTGCCGTTGGAGGATGCGGAACTGGTGGCGTTTGAGGAGTGGAAAAAGAACTTGACCAGCGAAGTTTCCGATCGATCTGTAAGATTAATGCTCGGTTTGAGATGATCAAGTTGTGTTCTTCGGCGCTCTTTCAACCAGCGCTTGGTTGTGTTTCAATAAATCTCGTTGTATTTTCGGGTCCAAACATCTGAGTAGCGAGAAGCACGCTAAAAATAAGGCTCACCACTATTGTTGCCACAGATAAAATAGCGAAATTTGATCCAGAAGTTCACTTCATCCGTCGGCGTTTCAATTCGGTGCTGATCAAGTCCAATTCTCTGCTGATTTGTCCCGCCGCGGAGGAATTTTCATGAGCCCGTCGGATAAGGTAAGGTATCGTATCTTTTACCGGGCCATAAGGTACATATTTAGAAACGTTATACCCATGTTTAGCAAGAACATAAGTAAGATTGTCGCTCATTCCGTAAAGCTGTGAATAAAAAATGTCAGGATGATTTTCGGCAATTCCCCTTTCGTGCATTTTACGCGCAAGATGCTGCGTGCTTTTTTCGTTGTGCGTGCCCGCAACAAAAGCGACGTCATTTATATGGTCGAGACAATAGTCGAGCGCCGCGTCAAAATCACGATCAGTCGATTCTTTGTCAGATTGAATCGGTGATGGATAGTCCAATTCTCGGGCACGTGCGCGTTCCTTTTCCATATACGCGCCGCGAACAAGCTTTACCGCAAGAATGTAGCCATCGCTCGTCGCCTGTCGCCGTGCTTCCTTTAAATATTGAAGCCGTCCGGCACGGTAAAGCTGAACGGTGTTGAAAACGATCGGTTTTTCCAGGTTGTATTTCTCCATCGCATCGGTTGCCAGTCGGTCGATCGCGTCCTGAATCCACGAATCCTCGGCGTCTATGAATATTGGCTGGCCGACGGAGTATGCATATTCGCAAATCTCATCTACCCGATTATGTATGCGCTCGCACTTTGCCTGGCTTTTTGCATCGAGCTTTCTTTTTGCGCTCAATCTTTCCAAAGTCCCAAGCGGCGCAATTCCGGAAACTTTGAAAACTGCGAACGGAATGTTCGGGTCGTCCTTTGCTCGCGTTATCGTGCGAATTATCTCATCTTTAGTGTTGTCAAAGTCAGCCTCGCGTGCCTGACCTTCCACGGAATAATCGAGAATCGTGCCGATATTGGCATTTCCAAGTTCTAAGATCGTTTCCTCGGATTCTTCGATTGTTTCGCCGCCGCAAAACTGCTCGAATATCGTGCGTTTTATCAATCCTTCGACCGGCAATCCTAACGCAAGCGCAAACTTCGCCGAACGCGTTCCTATTGCATTCAACAAAGGCGAGTTAAGCATTTTAAAGAGACGGTATTTTTCCTTCAGTTCGGAATTGGACTTGTCGGCGAAAGCAGTAGCGGTATCCTGGAAATCCAGTTTGAATTCGCTCATAAATTGCGCTTTTGGCTCTGAGCCGCAAAGACACAGAGTATTGTAAAGAAATTGATTTGTAAAATTGTCTCTCTCTTGAATTTACCTTATCATTTTCGTTTACCCCTGCGTCTGAGCGTCTCTGCGGTGTATAAAGTTTTATGAGTAAAGGTATTCCAAAAAGATCCGAAAATTATTCAGAATGGTATAACGAGATCGTCAAACGAGCTGACCTGGCCGAAAATTCCGCCGTGCGCGGCTGCATGGTGATAAAGCCTTACGGTTACGCTATTTGGGAAAAGATGCAACGGGCGCTGGATGATATGTTTAAGGCGACGGGCCATCAAAACGCCTACTTTCCGCTTTTTGTGCCGAAATCCTTTCTGGAAAAGGAAGAAGAGCACGCCGAAGGCTTTGCAAAAGAGTGCGCCGTTGTAACACATTACCGTTTGAAGGCAAATCCCGACGGCAAGGGCTTGATTGTTGACCCAAACTCAAAACTCGAAGAAGAGCTGATCATACGTCCAACATCTGAAACCGTTATTTGGAACACTTATCGCAACTGGATACAATCATGGCGCGATCTGCCGCTTCTGATAAATCAATGGGCAAACGTCGTGCGTTGGGAAATGCGAACACGCCTGTTTCTTCGCACCGCCGAATTTCTCTGGCAGGAAGGCCACACCGCCCATGCCACCGAACAGGAAGCGATCGAGGAAACTGAGCGTATGCTGGGCGTTTATGCCGATTTTGCCGAAAACTGGATGGCGATGCCGGTTATCAAGGGCGCGAAAACGGCGAACGAGCGATTCGCGGGCGCAGTTGAAACTTATTGCATCGAAGCCTT
>JACDAY010000007.1 GCA_013695195.1 Blastocatellia bacterium
GTACGGGCACGGATGCCCGTTCCGATATTATCTCGCTTGGGGCGACGCTTTTCCATTTATTGACGGGAAAACCGGCGATTGACGTTCTAGCCCGTGCTTCGGCGATTGTCAGCGGCAAGCCAGACCCGCTGCGGCTCGCAAGCGAGGTCAATGAGAAAGTACCTTTAGCATTTGCCGACCTCTTAAATTCGTCACTTGCACTTAATGCGGACCGGCGCTTTGTTTCAGCGAATGCAATGCGCAAGGCTCTCGAACAGGTATTAGCTTCGGGTGCTCAACTTGAAAACGCTGAGACATATTACGAAGCCTTTGCCGACTCTGGCACACTGGTTCCTGTGCCGGCCGTAGGTGAGAGTTTTCCGGCTCTGCAGGCGTTTAAGGCTGAGATGGAGCAGCCCAAGCCGGAAATAAGACATTACGATACTGTTCTCGTCGACACTTCTTTGTCTAACGGTCCGGTTCAGCTGGAAATTTCGAATCAATCGCATGCGTCTTCTAAGGGTATGATAATTGAGAATCGCCAAAGCAACGCTAGGATGAGAACTGTAGCAATGGCCGCAGTAATTTTTGCTTGCTTGCTAACGGCCTCTTACGGAATATACAATTGGAAATCGAAAGACAACGCGGCGGAAACTTCCGTCGGTGAATCGAATTCCCCTCCGATTGCTGCAGAGCAAACGCGGGATCCGGCTCCAGCGCCCCCTGTAATTCCGCCTTCTGTAGAAAAAGTCCGGTCGAAAATAACACCGGCAAAAAGTCGGGTTCCAGTTGAAGAAGAAGCCAAACCGGCGGAACCAGAAAAAACTGAAAAAGCCGAAATACCGGCTAAACCTGTTGTGCCGGCTGCGCGTTCGCGGAATACTCCGGCTCAACGCGTGAACCGCCGCGCATCCGGCCGTTCCGCTGAAAGGCAGCCTCCGGTCGCCAGCATCGAAAATATCTTTGTGGGTGTACCTTCAGAAAGCCTGAGGGAAGCCCGGCGGCAGCGCCGGCAGGAAAGATTGTGGGAAGAGGAACAGGATGAAACACTCCGCCGCAGTAGAGAGATCCGCAGGGAGAATCGCCGCCGGAATTTCCCTTACTAGATTTATTCAACTGCCAGATTCGAGAATCAGCGGATTACCTTGACGTCCCGCTCACTAAAAATACGCCACCCGCCGTTTGTTTGCTGCCACCTTAATTCCTGGATGACCTCGCCGCTGCGGATCTTCGTATTGTCAACGACCCTATACTTTTTGCGGAACCGCATTACCGCTGTCCTGTCGGCATTCTGAAATATTATTTCCGGCTCTTCGGCACGAATATCGACCGACCTCGCTTTAGAGAAAATACGGCTCTTTTCACGCTGCACGGCGTTTCGGGTAACGTTTCGGGAAAGATAAAACGCCTTCATCTCAGACATGTAGAAGGACATCTGACGATCAATGTCTCTTTGATTCGTCGCGTCGATCCAGTCGTTTAGCGCATTTCGCAGTGCGGCAACATTACCACCGGCACGATCGGGACGGTTATTGCCGCGTTGGATAGTCCCGGCATCTTCGCTGCCGGCTTGCCTCGCTATTTGCCCCTCGCGGAATGTGTCCCATCGTACCATCTCGGCGACCTTGTTATAGACGGTTTGAATAATTATCGGCTCGACGAGCTGTTCGGCATGGATCCGGCGTATAACACGCAGCCGCCTGCCGGCATCGACGGATTTGAACGCAACATTTATATTGTCTTCGGATTCGCCGCTGGAAGTAAAGGTAAGCGTGTCTTTGTTCAGTTCGACGCGCGAAAGCACAATTTTACCGCCCGGCCTTCTCTCTCTGCGCGTCTTGCCGTCAGCAAAAAAAGTGACCTTCGGCGCCCTTGACGAGGCAATGCTCACGCGTCCGCCGCGGCATTCGATCGCCAGCATGTCAGGAGGAGTAAGCCGTACGGAAAGATCCGTGAAAAAACGCTGCTGCTCGACGAAAGGAACACTGCTTGTTGCTCCCTTGACGACAGAATAAAGCTTGTCACTTTCCTCTACGTCAATGCGGTACGCCCCAGTCAATTGACACAGATTGCCGGTGCCCGCCGTGATACGGTTCCGGCTTCCCTGCGCGGCAGCATTGCTGAAACTAACAAGCAGTATCGCAGCGATCACCAGAATTATATTCCTCTTTTTCATTTACTCTTCCTCCGGATTCAGTACTAACCCTTGATATAGATGACAAACTTTCATGAAGGGTTGAACTCGAAACCGACGTTCGATCTCCACTCGCCATCGGGGGGTTGTACATGGAAGCTTTATTGTGTGCGAAACGTATGCAAATTCAGATAACCTCAAATAAACTAGAATGAAACTCAAAGAGCCTAAACCATAACAGAAGTAAACTTTAAGTAACTCAGATGAACTAAATAAAGTTGGAGTTTATTTCTGCAAAAGATTTTTATTCATCGGTTCAATTTCGATTCGCCGCCTCCAATAGAATTTCTTCGAAAGGTCTTGATCAAAAAATAAGCGAGATTTCTTTAGCTTGTTTCGTCAATTCGATTTTAAGCCGGTGTTTGTCTTTATCGAATTCAAACATATGAACGGGATGTCCGTCGATACGAATTTCACGGGGTCTTTGCCGAATGCCGATAGCCTGAATATATAGGAGTTTTTGCCCGTTAAAACTGCCGGTATAACTAATATTTAACTTTTCTTTTTGATGCTCGATCCGGGCCTCTTGCCATTCCTTCAATTTATAACCATACCC
>JACDAY010000032.1 GCA_013695195.1 Blastocatellia bacterium
CCTCCGATTATTCGAAAGGAGCATTAGAGTTTGCAGCGGCAATTGAAACCAGAATCATACTTATCGACGGTGCAGAGCTTGCCGATTTAATGATCGACTTCAATGTCGGCGTTTCGCTCGTCACGAACTACGAGATCAAGAAAATGATTCGGACTATTTTATTGAAGAATGAAAGAACGTAAAGATATCCCTGAAATTCGATTGGACAAGTCTAAGATACGGGTGGTGCCTCTGTCCGAGAAAGATGACGAGGCGATCGAGTATTGGAAAAACGCATCCTTGAAGGAACGCTTTCAGCAAGCAGAACGTCTCAGGAGAATAGCTTATGGAGCTAGAGCTACCGCAAGACTTCAAAGAACTATTCGAGTTTTTAAACGCGAACAAGGTTGAATATATGCTGCTTGGCGGTTATGCCGTTTTAGCATATGGCTATGTTCCCCACACGATCGATATCGAAATTGTAGTCTCGGACGGAGTGGAAAATGCCCGACGGCTCATGAAAGCTCTCGCCGACTTCGGTTTTGGCGAGACCCAATTGCAAATTGAGTTGTTCACCGAACCCGACAGCGTTGTTCGCATGGGCGTCGAGCCGATCAAGATTGAAATTTTGAATTATCTTAAGGGTGTCGATTTCAAAGAAGCCTATCCGAGGCGCAAATCCGTCCAGGTAGAAGATATTAGCGTTGATCTGATAGCATTATCTGATCTGCTGGCCAACAAAAGAGCCGTGGGGCGACCAAAGGATCTTGTAGATGCCGACGAACTCGAGCAACGAAATAAGTAATCCGTGTTTTATGACGATCATTAACTTCGCCGCCAAACTTCTTCTCCTTTCTTCTTTTACACTCTCGTCATTCGTCGGGTTCGCGGCGGAACCGAAAAGAGTGATCGCGGTCGATCTTCTCATTTTTGGTGGAACGGTTGTCACGATGGATAAAGAGCGGCGGCTGATCGAAGACGGCGCGGTTGCGATCAAAGGCGACAAAATAACCGCAGTCGGAACGCGGGCGGAGATCACAAAGAATTATAAAGCAAAAAAAACAATTAATGCGGCAGGCAAAGTCGTCATTCCTGGACTCATCAACACGCACACACATATTCCGATGACGTTGTTTCGCGGAATCGCGGACGATCTGGATTTGCAGGAATGGCTGACGAAATATATCTTTCCCGCCGAGGCGAAGAATGTTGACGAGGCTTTTGTGCGTGCCGGAACGCGGCTCGGTTTGGCGGAGATGATCCGCGGCGGGACGACGACCTACTGCGATATGTATTACTTCGAGGATGCTATTGCCGACGAGACAAAAAAGGCCGGTATGCGCGGAGTGCTGGGCGAAACGATCATTGATTTTCCCGTGCCGGACAATAAAACGTTCGACGCGGGCATTGCATATGCCGAGCGCTTTATCAGGAAATGGCAGAACGATCCGCTAATCGTCCCGGGGGTCGCTCCGCACGCTCCCTACACGGTTTCCCGCGAACATCTGCTCGCCGCACGAAGTCTTTCAGATAAATTAAATGCACCGCTCCTTATTCATCTTGCCGAAGCGAGCACCGAAACCGAGTTTATTCAGCAAAAATACAACGGCATGCGTCCCGTGGAGTTTGTCGAAAGCATCGGATTCCTGAGCGATAAAACGATCGCGGCCCATGTCATTCATGCCAATGAGAAGGAACTTGATATTCTCAAAAGCCGCGGTGTCGGAATCGCCCATAATCCTCAGTCGAATATGAAGCTTGCGGCAGGCGTCGCTCCCGTTCCGATGATGCTTTTGAAGGACATGGCTGTCGGTTTGGGTACGGACGGGGCCGCTTCGAACAACGATCTGAGCATGTGGGAAGAAATGGACACGGCCGCAAAGCTGCACAAAGTTAATTCCGGCGACCCGAAGGTTCTCACGGCAGAACAGGCGTTTGAAATGGCGACGATCCGCGGCGCGAGGGCTTTACACCTTGAGAAAATTACCGGTTCTCTCGAAGCCGGAAAGCGAGCCGACATCGTCATCGTCGATTTTGACAACCTTCATCAAACTCCGTTTTATAACATCTTTTCACATCTGGTTTACGCCACGAAAGCAGCGGATGTCCGTACCGTCATAATAAACGGACGCATTGTAATGCTTGACAGGCGTTTGCACACGCTTGACGAAAATGCTATAAAAAGAGACGCAAACGCATACCGCACGAAAATCATCAATAGATTGAGAAATTAAAAAGCAGCCTT
>JACDAY010000045.1 GCA_013695195.1 Blastocatellia bacterium
CAGGCTGCCAGTTTCCCCGTCGGACCGCAGGCTCCCAGCCTGCAATGAGTGCGAGCACTTACGCTCTCACAGATCGGCCCGGCGAATTCCAAGAAGCAGGCTTGGAGTCCGCGTTCCGGCGACTAAAATCTTACTTTCTCTTCTCCCGCTTCCGATGCGCTGCGGGAAGTGCTCCATTCGTCCTCGGTTTCATAAAAGTTGACGTCAAAGCTCAATAAACGCTTTATCGGAATACCGTCAAATTCGTTCGGAGCGTCCTCGAATTTAGCGATAACGCCGCATCCTATTACTTCGGCGCCGATCTCCTTACACAAGTCGAACGTCTCTTGTATCGCGCGGCCCGACCGCAATATATCATCGACAATTATTGCCGGATAGACGTCGCTTTCGGCCATATACTGCCGAAACTGCCGTTTGCCTTCTTCCATCTCAGCCCAGTAGATCTGCTCTGCATTCAAAGCCTCGCGAACGCCAAAAGCGACCATGATGCCGCCCGGGCTCGGGCTGATCACCGAAACTTTCGGGAGGCGGCCGGCAATTGATTTCTCCATTCTAAAACAACGGCTTAATCCGACCGAGAGTATGCGTGCATTGTCGTAATACCGAAAAGCGAGCGGCATCTGGAAATAATGCGACGCGTGCTTGCCGTTCGGATAAACAAAATGCCCCTTACGATAAGCTCCCGTCTTCTGCAGGATTTCCATGACCGATTCCGAAGATGGAACAAGATCTACCATTACTGTCTCCCTAAACTACGATAAACAGTTTATCGCGGATAAATTTTTTTCTGGATCAAAGATTTATCTTAAACACCAGAAAGTTTTTTTTCAAACTTATTCATTTAAAACTTTTTCGATAATTAATTTTTGTTCGTGGCCCATTTTTTCTGGCAGAGATTCGAGCGCGAACCATCCAAGGCCGATAATTTCATTACTTTTTACTTCCGGTTTCCCGATTGCCGTTGCGGTAAACAAAATCTCGACGTGGGTGTTTACGATCCGGACGCGAAGTAATTTCGGCGATTCGAGTTCGATGCCGGTTTCTTCGCGTATTTCACGGCGAATTCCTTCTTCCGGCTGCTCGCCGTGGTTGATAAATCCGCCGGGCAGCCCCCAGCCTGAATAAGCACGTAGAACATGATTTAAAAGCAAAACTTCGCCCTTCGAATTTACAATTACGGCCGCGACAGACACCGTGAATTTAGACTGCGTAAGTCGGACGATCCTTTTACGTGTTTTCCACGATAAAATTTTCCAGACAACTCCGGTCAGTTTTGTTATCATCTATACAGGCTTATTGCAAAATGCTCTGGTGTCATTCGACGCGTTTTTGGAAAAAAAACACTATTAAAAGTTTATAAACTGTAGCACGAGATCCGTCCGCGATCTCATTCAACACCTACATCTTAGCTTTTCTAGAAGGATTTACGAATGAAAACTGAATACGCCTGTTTTAAAGGTATCATGGTTGTGTGCATTGCTGCATTCACGTCGTTAAACGTCTTTGCTCAGGAAGCAAAAACCAGATCTGACCTCACCCGTTCTTTCGAAAAATATGATCTGATCCGGCTCGAGGCCGCCCGCGGCGACAGTTCGTTCAGAAAACTTACTGTACAAGCCGACGGGCGCCACTTTGAGCTCGCCTTAACGCCCAACGACATGCGTTCGGCCCGCTACCGGGCGGAGGACACGCGAATCCCGGGCAGATTTACGATGGAATCACCCGTGGTAAATACGTTCAAAGGAAAAATTACCGGTATAGAAAATTCCGAAGTTCGCCTGACAATTGACAGCGGCGGCGTTAAGGGTTTTTTCGACGACGGCAGCGACCGGTTTTTTATCGAGCCGGCAAGCAGGTATTCGGCGTTTGCTGCCAATGATCAATCCGTTGTATACCGCGAAGATGACTCCAGAAGTGACAAGTCGTTTTTCTGCGCGTCCGATCTTCCCGGCGAGATCGAAAAAGGACAGTCCATGGTGACAGGCGAAAGAGCTGCCGCCCTGCAGGTTTCCCGCACTCTGGAGCTTGCTACTGAAGCCGATTTCGAATACGTAACAATAATGGGCGGTGCGTCGCAGGCAAATGCCCAGATCCTCAGCATCTTAAATATGGTCGAGGGCACGTACGCGAGCGAATTGGACCTGTCGATCAGCGTCGTATTTCAACATACCTGGTCTGCCGTTGATCCGTTCGGCGGCGCAAATTCGAGCAACGTTCTTAACAATTTTCTGAATCATTGGAACTCAAACTTTACAACTTTAAACTTTCCCCGCGACGCGGCTCATCTTTTCACGGGAAAACCGTATGTGCTCTCGCAAGGCATTGCCTATCTTGGATCTGTCTGCCGCAATCCGGGATTTGCATACGGCGTCAGCGGTTATGTAAGTTGGGCGCCTGGTAAATATCTCGTCCCGGCTCACGAAATAGGGCACAACCTGGGAGCCGACCACGCGGAAGCGGCACAAGGCTGCGGAAACACTTTGATGAATGCCCAACTGGGCCCGTCGGCTGCGATATCGTTTTGCGCTTTCTCACGATCCCAAATCGGAACATTTATATCGAGCAACGGAAGCTGTTTAACAGGTGGCCCGGGCCCCACGCCAACACCGACCCCGACCCCGACTCCTAATTCGACACCGACTCCATACCCGACGCCTACGCCCACGCCCTTTCCAACGCCTACGCCATGGACTAATCCGGGTTCGGCCGCACGTTTCGATTTCGACGGCGACGGCAGGGCCGATATCGCCGTGTTTCGACCTTCGAACGGGACATGGTATGTAAATCAGAGCAGCAATGGATTCAATGTCTTTGAATTCGGCCAGTACGGCGACGAACCGGTCGCGGCCGATTATGACGGCGACGGACGGACTGACGCGGCCGTCTTCCGCTCCGGCGTATGGTACCGGAAGAGAAGCGCCGGTTTTACATACGACACCATTCGCTTCGGCATTCCCGGCGATATCCCGGCTCCAGGCGATTTCGACGCCGACGGCAGAGCGGACGTAGCTGTTTTCAGGCCGTCGACCGGACAATGGTTCTGGATCCAAAGCGGCAACGGAAATTTTTCCATTGCTCAATTCGGAGTATTCGGCGATGTGCCGATGGCTGCTGATTACGACGGGGATCGAAAAGTGGATCTGGCAGTGTTCAGGCCATCGAACGGCACATGGTACCGAATAAACAGCAGCGACGGATCATTTAATATTCAGCAGTTCGGAACCTACGGCGATAAGGCGGTTTCGGGTGATTTCGACGGCGACGGAAGAGCGGACCTCAGTATATGGCGACCGTCGGATGGCAACTGGTACGTTTTGGGAAGCAGCGGTTCCTACACCGTGTTTGAATACGGCGAATGGTCCGATACACCTGCGGCAGCCGATTTTGACGGTGACGGCAAAACCGATATTGCCGTGTATCGGCAATCTGAAGGTAAATGGTACCGCCGGAACAGCCGGGACGGCTCGTTTGCCGTAATTCAATACGGCCAAAGCGGAGACGCTCCGGCACAGTCCTATTACGTTCGATAAAATAGGCTTTAAACTAACGGCTAATTCATTGCATCCGCGATGAAGCCAAACAAAAAAAGGGAGCGAATTCCTACGCTCCCTTTTTGTGTAATTAACAACATTTCGCCTATTGCAGCGAAACGTCATCGACCCGGAACGTCGTTGCCAGCGAACTATCCGTCGTTGTGCGGAACTGCACGCGGACGGTTTGCCCCTTGTACGCGGACATGTTCAGCGATCTGAAGGTGTAAGTCCCGGCAGCAGCTTTATTTATATTACTGTATGTCGCCAACGTCGCGAGCAGAGTGCCGCTCGTGTTTCTTACTTCGACAAACAGTTTGTCGTACTGGACGCTCGTCGTTGTTTCGCTGGAAGTGACGTTCAACCAGAAGGTTAATGTTCCGTTTGCAGTGCTCGGAATTGAAACCTGCTGATAAGATTGTCCGGAAACGCTGTTGTTTACGCCGAAATATATATAACCCGTCCCGCCGTGCGGATAATTACCGTTAGCGATATAGAAGTAGCCTGTTCCGGATCCGGCCCAGGGCGAGGCACTGCCTTCGAATCCCCCGTTTACGAGCAGGTTTGCGCCCGGCGTTGGAGTCGGAGTCGGAGTCGGTGTTGGAGTCGGCGTCGGCGTCGGCGAACCTGACAAAAGCGAATAGAGTAGAAAATTAGGCGAACCCGAGCCGATACTCGTTACTTTGCCGGTCGAAGCCGCATTGGTTATCGCTGTATCGACAGCCGCCGGAGAAGCATTCGGATTATTCTGCAGATAAAGAGCGGCGACACCGGCGACGTGCGGCGACGCCATAGAAGTGCCGCTGATCGTATTGGTTGCCGTATCGCTCGTGTGCCAGGACGACGTTATGCTTGAACCCGGCGCGAAAATGTCCAAACAAGTTCCGAAGTTTGAAAACGACGAGCGGGCATCGGTGTTGGTGGTCGATCCTACCGTGATTGCCGCCGCTGCTCTCGCAGGTGAAGAATTACAGGCATCCACATTCGAGTTTCCGGCGGCTACGGCATAAGTTACGCCGGCGTTGATCGAATTATTAACAGCGGAATCAAGAGCGGACGATGCTCCGCCGCCCAGGCTCATATTGGCGACGGCGGGTTTTACGTGATTACTCGTAACCCAATCGACGCCGGCAATAACGCCCGAATTCGAGCCCGACCCCTGACAATTCAACACACGGACCGCATACAGCCGGACGTTTTTTGCGACGCCGTATGTCGAGCTGCCGGTAGTTCCGGCTACATGCGTACCGTGACCGTTGCAGTCGTTCGTATTCTGTCCGTCGCCGATTGCATCGAAGCCCGCGAATGCGCGTCCGCCAAACTGAGTGTGCGTTCTTCGAATTCCGGTGTCGATAATGTATGCGTTGACGCCGCTTCCGGTTGGGGTGTAATTATAGGTTCCATTGAGCGGCAAATCCCGCTGGTCGATGCGGTCGAGCCCGAAAGTTGCGTTTGTCTGGGTCGTGTCCGCATAAACCACGCTGTCTTCCTCAACAAATTTGATGCGCAGGTCGTTGCTCATGGCCTCGGCATCCTTTTCTTTCATTTCGGTAACATAGCCATTGAGGGCATGTTTAAAAACTCCCTTGACCTTGCCGCCGTAAACTATGCTCAGCTCATTCGCAACAGCTGCCGCCTCCGAGCTTTCTCCGAGTTCCCCGGTCGACCATTCCTCCAGGACGACGATGTACCGATCCGGAATCGCATTTTTTGCCTTTCGAAATTTATTGCCTTGTCCCGTACTGTGAAATTGCACAAAGCTCAGGGCAAGAATGCCGGCAACCAGAGCCAGCACGCCGAATTTGATTTTCCTCATTTTTCCGCTCCTTACGTTTCAGTGAATTTAGGAATGATAAAACCCTATTAATGCCGTAATATGGATTTCCTATAAATAGGCCGAATGAATGAAAATCAAAAAGTTGAAGGAGTACCCGAAAGCCTTTATTTGTAGAAAAAATAATATATTTTCTGCCGTTTATTACCCGAATGAATGTATAAAGCTTAATAAAGAAATGAGGGTATGAAGCAGGATTTTAGTTTAGCTTTAACATTTGTGTCAAGATAGAAATTCATAATTCTAATGACAGGCATAAATAAACTAAATGATGCTAAGTCCGGCGGTATAATTACGTGGGCGGAGGTGTCACAGATTCACAAGATCCGCAACGGCATTTACCAGCGAAACGGGCAACTCATCTCGCTTCTCACCGATTTTGGCCGTATCAACCCATGCTATCCGGATTTATACGGTAACACGGCGGATACTATCTTTTACACGGGATCGGGCCGTCGAGGCGATCAGAAACTAGACGCTCCGAACCGTGCTTTACTCGACGCCGTTGCAATTGAAATCTCCGTCCCTCTGTTCAACAAATTATCCGTCGGCCGCTGGGAATTCCTGGGCTTCTGGCGCGTACTGGACGGAAAATATATTTTCGACGAAAAAGCGGACAGAATGGTGTGGAAATTTACACTGAAGAAAACTGAGCTTTGTTAACCTGGAAATTTTGGCTTTGTTGGAGCAAGATACTTGGAGCCAGTTTCCTATGGCTCCTGTTCCTCTTGTTCGTTCTTGTTCTTCTTATTCTGTGGTTACTTCTTGTTTCCTTATTCGATCTTAACCAAAGTTCCTCTTGTTCTTTCCTTTTCTTCTGGTTCCGTGGTTCACTCTTCCTACCACAACTGCCGTTGAAAATTTGCCAATTTCAACAGAACCCGACGATTTAATTTGTCAATCGGACGAAATTATTGCAAAATACGCAAACGGAAATCCCACCTGCCAAATTTTTTTGAGGAGAAACCGAAATGAGATCAATATCGACAGCTTTGTTTGCTCTTGTAATTTTTTCAGGAGTGTTTAATTCGGCGCTTGCACAAAGCCCTTCAATCTGGTCGCCGGATATGCAGGTGAAGGTCAAGGCCGTCGGCGGCCCACGCGTTTCGCCGGACGGCAGCCGCGTTGTTTATACAATAAACGAGGCGGTAATGACAGCCGAGAAAAGCGAGTTCGTGACGCAGATCTGGCTTGCATCGGCCGACGGCAAGGATAATTTTCAGGTTACGTTCGGCGAAAAATCCTCGACGAATCCGAAATGGTCGCCGGACGGCAAATGGATCGCCTTCACATCGAACCGCAAGGACAACAAGGACAACAAGGACAACAAGAACAACCTATACATTCTGCGCGTGAACGGCGGCGAAGCCGAGCCTGTTACTGAAGTAAAATCGTCCGTCAGCGATTTCGAGTGGTCGCCAGACGGCCGATGGATCGCCTACGCATCCGCCGATGCGAAGTCCGACGACGAAGACAAGAACGATAAAGGTAAAAACGATTTTCGCTGGGTTGACGAAAACTTTAAGTTGGCACGCCTATACGTCATCCCGGTTGCAAGGGACGCGAACGGCAAGCGCGAAGCCCGTAAATTGACGAATGACAATCGCCATGTCAACGGCTTTAACTGGTCGCCCGATGGCAGAAATATCGTTTTCAGCCATGTGAAATCGCCTGTTGCCAATGATTGGCCTTCGTCGGACGTCGCGGTAGTTGAGGTTTCGACGGCCAGGGTAATGCCGTTTGCCGCAACGCAGGCCGCCGAGTCGTCTCCGAGCTATTCGCCGGACGGAAAATGGATCGCGATGCTCGTCAGCGATCTTCCCGTCCGTTGGGCGCAGAGTGGGAACATTACGATTTTTCCGGCAGCGGGCGGCCCGCCAAAGCAAATGCCAATTTCGCACGACGGCCAACCGAATATTATAGGCTGGTCGCCGGACAGCACGAAAATTTATTTCAGCGAGGCAAAGGGAACGGGAACTTCTGTGTCCGAAGCCAACGTTGCCGCCGGCACGATCACCCAGTTACATAACCCCGATGCAGTTGTGTCCGCAATCAACATCAGTGACAAATCGGCCGTGTTCGGCATGGTCATACAGACAGCGGATCGTCCGCCGGAGGCTTTTGTTACCAGGTTCAGCGATGCAATGCCGACGCAGGTGTCGTGGGCGAATGCGGAATTGGCGAAGATGCCGGTCGGACGGACTGAGGTCGTCCGCTGGAAAAGCACCGACGGGCGTGAAATCGAAGGCCTTTTGACTTATCCTGTCGGCTACACCGCGGGGACGAAGGTGCCGCTGATTCTCAACATCCATGGCGGCCCGGCCGGAGTTTTCCAGCATAGCTACATCGGCGGCCGCGGCTCCTATCCGATCGCTTCGTTTGCCGCACGCGGGATTGCCGTGCTTCGGCCCAATCCGCGCGGCTCGAGCGGGTACGGCACCGAGTTTCGCCGTGCTAATTTAAAGGATTGGGGCGTTGGCGATTACGACGATCTTATGACCGGCGTCGATAAAGTGATAGCGATGGGCGTCGCCGACGCCGACAAGCTTGGCGTGATGGGCTGGAGCTACGGCGGATATATGACATCCACCATCATTACAAAAACTAAGCGTTTTAAGGCCGCGTCGGCCGGCGCTCCCGTTACAAATTTGATGAGCTTTACCGGAACGGCTGATATTCCATCGTTCATCCCCGATTATTTCGGCGGCGAATTCTGGGACAATCCGGATCTTTACCGCAAGCATTCGGCGATGTTCAATATTAAGGGAGCGACGACGCCGACACTCATTCAGCACGGCGAAGCGGACGTTCGCGTTCCGATCTCTCAGGGTTATGAGCTTTACAACGCCTTGAAATCACAGGGAGTCCCAACGCGGATGATCGTCCTCCCGCGTCAGCCGCACGGCCCGAATGAGCCGAAAATGCAAGTGGCCGCAATGCAAAGCAACCTAGACTGGTTCGAGAAATACCTGGGAGCAGCGGCGGCACAGAAATAGACAAGATGAGAGAATCGCCGCGAAAGGCACAAAAAGCGCAAAAAACTTCTATCCTTTTGCGCGTTTTGTGCCTATCTCGATCTGAGGTTTGATTTGCTTTTAGTAAACAAACGCGTTCGGCGTCGGCTTGTCTTCGCTTGTTCCGAAGGACGTTATTCCAATACCGGTCGTCGTTCCGATGAAATACCAGGTCGAATCGGAAGGCCTGAACACGGCTAGGTCGGTTTTCCCGTCGCCGTCGTAATCGGCGGCAACGGGTTTGTCGCCGGTTTGTCCCCAGCTTGTTGCATCGAATGCCCCGGTGCTCAGCGCCCGGAACCACTGGCCGGTCGCTGGCCTGAACACGGCTACATCCGTTTTGCGGTCGCCGTCATAATCGGCGGGAACCGGGATATCGCCAGCCTCGCCCCAGGTTTGAGCAGTGAATCCGGCCGTCGTCCGCAGAAAATACCAGGTACTGTTCGACGGCCTGAAAACAACAAGGTCGGATTTGCCGTCGCCGTCAAAATCTCCGATTTGCGGTTTGTCCTCGGCTGTGCCGAACTGCGTTATCTCAAATCCGTCGGCACTCCGGTTCATATACCACATTCCGTCCGATGGCCTGTAAATAACAAGGTCTGCTTTTCCGTCATTATCGCGGTCGGCAGGAACCGGCAAATCGCCTCCTGCACCCCAGGGGGCACTTTGAAAGGTGCTGCTGCCGGAGTTGAACCAGTACCATGTCCCGTTTGACGGCCGGAAAACACCCACATCCGTCGTACCGTCGCCGTCGTAATCCGCCGGTGCAAGCTTGTCTGAAGCGACGCCGTATTCCATCGCCGTGTAACCGGCAGTGCCGCGAAGCAGATACCAGACACTATTCGAAGGCCTGGAAACTGTAAAATCGGCTTTTCCATCTCCGTCAAAATCGAAACGCGCGGCGGGACCGGGATTATTCAATGGCGTGGGCGTCGGGAAAGGAGTTGGAGTAGGCGTAGGGTCGGGAGTCGGTGTAGGTGTTGGATTAGGAGTTGGAGTTGGAGTCGGAAAAGGTGTCGGCGTCGGATTAGGAGTCGGTGTGGGCGTCGGGGTTGGCGTAGCCGTAGGGTTCGGAGTTGGAGTAGATGTTGGAGTCGGCGTAGGCGTCGGAGTCGGGCCGGGACCGCCGGCAAATTCAACTCTCACATCGAGGCTTTCAGGGACGGTACTTCCCTTGCCCAAAATAGTAATCCGGATCTGATTTTCACTGTCAAAAAAGCTTTGGCCTATCATAAGCGGCGCATCGCTCGCGGTTGAAGTGCTCGGCGTCATGTCGAGGAGCAGCGTTTCGCGAAAATTCCGGTTCGAGTAATCCCAGCGCACAGTCGCACCGTTAAAAACGTTGGAGTTCCCTGGAAATGTCTGTCTGAACTCGACCCAATAATTCCGTGTTTCATCTTTTTTTATCTTCAAAACGCGAATCCCCCCCGGCGTGGACGCGTCATGCGCAAATATTCTGTAAGTGCCGTTTGCCGAAACTTCCAGGACATTCGCATCCGTCAACCAATCAAGCAGTCTTTTGTATCTGGCATTGAAATGAGCACCCTGGCCCCACGCGCTTCCCAGACCCATGGTATCGAAATAGTCTCCATAATCGGCGATATTCCCCGGGCCGATCGTAGTGCCGTCAATGGTACGCCATGCATTCGCGTGAAGCAGGCCGTAACTGTGGCCGAGTTCGTGCGCGACCGTGCCTAAAGTGAAATTGCCGTTCAAAAGCACACCTTTGCCGCCAACAGTTCCGAGCGCCAGCCACGGCAAACTCGGCGTGAGGCCGAATGCTACCATATCAAAATCAAAGTTATTCGTGTCCAGACCCAACGCCCGTGAAGCGATTCTCGCATCGTTGAGAATCGCAGTCACGTTTCCCGTGTAAAAAGACCGCGGCTGCGGCAGGCGCACGAGCGGCGTAACCGTCGTCGCCAAAGCGGTCTTGTTATACGAATTGTTTACATAAAAGGGATTTATTTCGTTGGTAAACAAGTTTTGGGCATTGGCGAGCGAAAAACGCACATTGAAGTCGTCTATCGGGTCGCCGGGAAAGTCGGAGAAGTCGACTCGAATAATGAGCACGGTTTTTAAGCCTTCCGTCCAGGACGAAGCGGTTCGCGATTCCTGCGGACGCACAGGGCCGATTTTTGCCTCCCATTCAATTTGTTCACTGACAAAACTGTCGAGCGCGGCTTTTTCTTGAAAAACCACGACCGTTCCGCCGATCTCGGCTTTCTCAGAGTGCTCTAAAATTCGCAAAGGATTTTCATCGAGCACCATTACTCCATCGAGAATAATGCCCTGCATAGGAATATTGAGCTTCGTTGTCATAGAGGCTCGCCGGCCGTAAACGACGGCTTTGTACGTCGTTCCGTCAAAAACGACATGCCGCTCTATTCGGGATTTGCCCGTGGCGTCCGTTGTGCTATCCGCTCCCTCGATCGCGTAAACCATAAGATCGCCGTAAAAGCTGACGGGTTTCTCGGTGTGCCGAGCGATGTTGGCGGGGAGGCTGTCGTAAACCTCTTTGGAAATCGATTTGTGGATGGCTGAACGCGGATCTTTCGACAAAAGCTCTAATAAAACTTTTTTTCGTCCGATCGCCAGGCTTTCTCCGCGTTCAACATCCAAAGCCGATCCGTCCGACCTTATAACGGATTTATTAAACTCTTCAAAAATAGGGGAGCTTTCCACTTGAGCCTGCGGATTTTTTTGTGGAGCCAGGAGTGCGGCACCGGCAAGAATGCCGGCAATTAAAAAACCCTTCACCAGTCTTCCCGTCGAATTACAAGACGAGAGCGTCAAACCAGAACGGTTATTCATATTGTTTTATTCTATTACTGATACCGGCTTCGAGATTTTAGAGTTACGAAGCCCTCAAAAGCAGCAGCTGCGGGATTGGCTGCTTGGATGCCGTGTTGTTGATTGTCGTTTATGCAATTCGGCGTTTTGTTGCCAATCAAATATTTTACTACAAAAAAGTTGAAATCATACACGAAGTAATGGCAAAAAAGTTCCCATTAATAATTAAAAGGGGGTAACTCTGTAATCCAGTATACAGACTGTATTAGTTCATTCCATTACATTCTTTGTAAATTGCCAATACTGAAAGCGAAGTTTGCTTTCACTGGCGGTCGGGAAAAGGAGTCATAGACTTTCTAACTCCGGCCGTTTGGAGAAATATAACTTTCGATTCGTAGGCCCACTCCACTACAACATACATTCGAAAGCACAACGGAGGAATTGAAGATATGGACGAGAAAAATTTAAATGTCCGAGGGACATTTTTGACGCGAGTGAGCAGGCGGACAATATATTTGTTCGTGCTCACGGCCCTTGTTGCGACAGCCGCAGCAGGGTTATTACTGACCCCGGAGACGGGAGTCGTATCGGCCTCACAACCGGCAGCCCAAAAGGCGGGCGGCGAAGTGGCCACGGCTGAAATGCTTGCATATGCATTGAATTTCAGAGCGGCGTCCGGTTACACGGTATTCGCCGGCA
>JACDAY010000051.1 GCA_013695195.1 Blastocatellia bacterium
CGCTTTCCGGCAGAATTAAAAGTTTCGACAAATTCTCGGTCTTGCTCGACGTCGGCGGACAGGATGTTTTGATTTTTAAACACTCAATTTCCACTATCTCTCAGGAACGAAAGACCGAGTCAAACTAGAATTTTGCGCGGACAATTTATTACTTTTGAAGGAATTGACGGCAGCGGCAAGTCAACACAGTTGCGCATGCTGGCCGGCGAGCTTCGCCAGCGCTCAGTTGATGTTATTACGACACGCGAACCGGGCGGAACTCCGCTGGGACGCAGGCTGCGCGAGGCATTTCTTGAAACGGAGGAAACGGTCGCGCCTATTGCCGAGCTTCTGCTGTTCGCCGCCGACCGTGCCCAGCACGTCGAATTTCTCGTCAAACCCGCTCTCGGTGAAGGCAGGGTCGTTATCTCCGATCGCTTTGCGGACGCGACTTTTGCATACCAGGGCGCGGGCCGAGGTTTTCCGGAAGCGACGGTAAATCAAATAATTGAATTGGCTACGGGCGGCATGAAACCGGATCTGACGCTTTTTTTTGACATTTCAGTGGAGAATGCTTTGAAGCGGATGAGATCGCGGAGCGAAACGGGCGAAAGGATAAACAGAATGGATGTCGAAACAGCAGATTTTTATACGAATGTCCGCAGTGCATACCTGGCAATAGCAGAAAGAGAACCAATGCGTTTTCGCATTATCGACGCGAATGGCTCGGTTGCGGAAATCCAGGCCGCAGTGGTTGAAATCATTACTAAATTCTTAGGGAAAACGAGTGCTTTGTAAACTTAAGAAGCGGGGGTAGAGCCGCCCTCCCCGGACCTGCAATAATTTAAGTCGTTTGATGCATATTCAGGTTAAGGAGCAGTTGAAGTAACCCAATTACAGTTAGGAAGGGTTGCTCTGAACCCGCTTCTTTCGTTGGAAAAGTAAGAATTTGAGTGAAGCAGTAGATTTCTTATGTTTAGTAGACTTTTAGGAAACTACAGCGTCAAGGAATTTCTCAGGCGCCTCATGGCGAACGGAAGAGTTCCGAATGCGCTTTTGTTTGCCGGAATCGACGGCGTCGGCAAAAAGCAATTCGCGCTCGAGCTTGCAAAATCTTTTCTGTGCAAGGCCCCAAAAAACATGGAGGCGTGTGGCGAATGTGCTCAGTGTCTGAGAGCTGAAAGGTTTGTTCTGCCAAAGTCTGACGACAAAGATGCTCATAAAAAAATCGTCTTTAGCGAGCACGCCGATGTAGGCATGGTCGTTCCTTACAACCGAAATATCCTCGTCGGTGCTATCCGCGAGCTCGAAAAAGAGGCGTATTTTCAGCCGTATGAAGCCGCGGCCCGCTTTTTTATCATCGACGACGCCGACAAAATGAACGACGCGGCCTCGAATGCACTTTTGAAAACTTTGGAAGAACCTGCCATAACATCGCATATTATCTTGATCTCATCGCGCCCGGATAGCCTTTTGCAGACGATCCGCTCGCGATGCCAGACTATCCTTTTCGCACCGGTCGAAACCGAACAGATCCGAGGTTTTTTGCGGAACGATAAGGGTTTTTCCGATGAAGACGCCGACCTAGCGGCAAAATTGTCGGCGGGTAGCATTGGGCGTGCTTTAGACACGGATGTTGAGAAATTTCGGAATCAGCGCGACTCGATGCTTCGAGTTTTACAGAACCTGTTGGCGAAAAGCGACCGGGCTGCGCTCCTGCAGTCGGCGGAAGAAATGACAGACGCAAAGAACAAGGACAGCTATGAAACCAGCCTCGAAATTCTTCTGACTTTGATACGCGATGTTTGGACTCTGCGGCTTAGCGGCGGCGAGGAAAAAGTTATAAATTCCGATATCGCGCCGCAGCTCAAACAATTAGCCGAAAAAGCAGAAACGCAAAATCTTTCAGCTTGGATAGATGAGATCGAAATTTTACACGAGAGCTTCGCGGTTAATATCAACCGAAAGATCGCGACCGATGCCTTATTTATGCAGATGGCCGCGAATTGAAACTTTTTTAAGGAACAAATTCGCGGAAACGGTGTCTAAATCTTTTTAGGAAGTGTTAAGATTTTAATTTACAGGAGGAGTTTGACATGAAAAACGTATTAACGGGTTTCGCATTTGTCTTTTTCGCGTTTATTTTTTTTTCGACTAATGTTTCGGCACAGGATAATCAACCCAAAACAATTAACGGCGGAGTTTTAAATGGCAAAGCCATTAGCCTTCCAAAACCGACCTATCCTGCCGATGCGCGGGATGCGAAAGCTGAAGGCTCCGTTGGGGTTCGCATAACCATTGACGAGACGGGAAATGTGATTAGTGCCGAGGCCGACTTGGAAGATTTTCGAAAGTCGGTCGAGGATAGCACCGACATTTCGACAGAGAGTAAACAAATTCACCCCGCACTCCGCGAAGCTGCCGAGAATGCAGCTCGGGAGGCCAAATTTTCGCCGACTTTGTTAAGCGGTGTACCGGTGAAAGTTTCGGGAAGAATTGTCTATAATTTTGTAGTTGAAGAAAAGAAAATCGAAGACTATGGTAAAACGATTAGTGGCGGCGTGCTGAATAGCAGAGCCAACAGTTTGCCCAGACCTATGTATCCACCTGCTGCTGCCGCAGTTCGTGCCGGAGGTACTGTAAGCATATCGGTCGTGATCGACGAGGAGGGAAATGTGATTTCGGCTCGAGCTGTGTCCGGCCACCCTTTGTTAAGAGCAGCGGCGCTTGCGGCTGCCAGGGAAGCAAAGTTCGAGCCTACGATGTTGAGTGGAGAACAGGTCAAAGTCTCGGGAGTTTTAACTTATAACTTCGTCGCTCCGAAAGGCGAGGATCAATAATAACAGCATTATTATTAGTGACCCCGCAAAAGCTACTTCAACGACGGTTGAACAACTAATGGCAGCTCTCGGCGTGTTTGCCATCCCTGCCGGTGCCGGTATCGTGTGGTATTTCAATCCAATGAAAGTCAGTTTTCTGCCGGTCTGCCCGCTAATAAGGCTAACGGGATTTGCATGTCCGGGATGCGGATTGACGCGCGGGTTTCATGCATTGTTTCACGGCGATGTTGCAACCGCGCTCGATTACAATGCGTTGATACCTTTATTCGCATTGGTTTTGGGATTCTTCTTTATTTCGATGGTGCTGGTTGCGGTGCGGGGGCGTGGGTTTCCAAAGCGGGCGTATTCACCGAAAGCATTGTGGGCGTTTTTCGGGCTTTTGCTGGTGTTTGGCGTGGTGAGAAACATTCCGATTTTTCCATTCAGCGTTCTTTTCCCGTAAGAATTTTAGCCACTAATTACACGAACATCACGAATATGAAAATTGATTTTTCTTCGTTGAATTTGTGCAATTCGTGGCTAATTTCTATGAGATTTGAACGAGAGGTTGGTTTTCCGAAAGCGATTTTGCGTGAGCGCCTTCTTTTCGCAGGATCTCGACTTCCTTTACGAATTCTTCAACAATATCGTCGCCGCCGACCCGACGCATCGGCACGCCGTCTTTGAAGATCATTCCGACATTGCGGCCGAAAGTGATGCCGAGCTGCGAATCGTGGGCTTCACCAGGGCCGTTTACGGCGCAGCCCATAATGGAAAGGTGCAATGGTTCTTGGACGTGCGCGAGGCGGCGTTCGACTTCCGTTACGATCTCGACGAAATTGTCGATATCCAACCTTCCGCAGGTCGGGCAGGCGACAACTGTTACGCCGCGTTTTCGCAATTCGAGTGATTTCAGGATTTCCCAGCCGACTCGGACTTCTTCGTGCGGCTCGGCGGCAAGACTCACCCGGA